>JAFRQN010000256.1 GCA_017428585.1 Bacteroidota bacterium
ATTTCAAGCTGCTTTCTGTAATGCGCAACCCTTTCCGGTTTAGACATGTCTGGTTTGGGACCAGTCTTATAATCAACAATCTCTACCGTATCCTCATCTTTTTCAACTAAGTCGATAACCCCCTGTAAAATGTATTCCGGAAGAACAAGATTGATCTCTTCTTCTGCTTTCCATACCCTCCCAAGTTCTTCCTTTCGATGTCTGTAATATCTGATTACCTGGGATAGTGCATTTTCACTTTGCTCATCAGTCAAATGATATCCTGTCTGCTCTTGCATACTTCGATAGTTAAGCGCAAACCATTCTTTTATTACTTTCTCATTCACTTGATCCATATGACCATTGATTACGCACTTGTTCATATCCTCAAGAGTAGCATGTACTAAAGAGCCGACAGACGTATGAAACATCTTGTTCTGTGCAAATCCATACTCTTTATAGTATTTGTACTGAGTCGGGCACCCATCATATAAACCGATATGTGATGTAAATGAATAAACATGCTTATATTTAATCGACTTAATGTTTTCAAATTCTATTTTTTCTTTAAATTCCGAGCTCCCGGGAAGGTCACTGATCAATTTACCAAAGTACCGATCATCCTCCTTTTTTTTAGCCAGAACAAGAAGGTTTTGTGCCCTTGAAAATGCCACATAGTACAATCTCCAAAAATCAAAAAACTTGATAATGTATATACTAATTCTAATAATTACAATTCAGATTTTGAACAGATAAGTAATGATATATCAAATTCTCGTCAAAATGCAATAACCAAGGTTGTTTCAAATTGCAGTGAAGCTATTGTCGGAATAAATGTTACTGAAGTAATAGAACAAAGATATAGTGATTGGGGAGATATGTTTGAATATTTCTTCGGTGGTCGAAGCAGCCGTAGATATGAAGTAAAAGGTTTAGGTTCTGGATTTATTATATCTCAAGATGGATATATTTTAACCAATCACCATGTTGCTGGAAATGCCTCAAAGATAATTATTACTTTGACTAACGGCGAAAAATATAATGCTGATATTATTGGCAGCGATATGGTTTCTGATGTTTGCTTGCTAAAAATTAATACTAATAAGAAATTGCCATATTTAAAATTTGCAAATTCTGATGATGTAATTGTTGGCGAGTGGGCTATTGCTTTCGGTAATCCATTTGGATTATTTGATATGAATACAAAGCCGTCTATCACTGTTGGTGTTATTTCAAATAAAAATGTTAGTTTCTTCCAAAGCGATAATAGAGATTATAGAGTTTATAAAGATATGCTTCAAACAGATGCTGCAATTAGCTCTGGTAATTCAGGAGGGCCTTTGCTAAATTCGCTGGGTGAAGTTATTGGAATGAATACTGTTATTTTTTCTACTGCTACCAACCAAAAAGGTGCTGGAAGTATAGGTATTGGTTTTGCTGTTCCTATAAATAGAGTAAGAAATATAATAGATATAATAAAAAGTGGTAAAAAAATAGAACGCAATATTTATACAGGAATGGAAGTAGATGCTATTACACCTGAAATTGCACGTTACTATCAGCTTTCAAAGGATAATGGAATTTACGTAAATAGAATTTATCGTAATACTGCTGCTGATGAATCTGGTATAGAGCCAGGCGATATAATCACTGCTATAAATGGCGAGCCTATAAATAATAGTGATAGTTTCTATATGGCTGTTGGTGATGCAATGGTAGGAGATAAACTTAAAGTAGAAGTATTGCGTGGAGAGAAAAAAAGCACTCATACCTTGGTAATAAGAAAGGAAAGATAATTAGTAAATTATGGAAGTTGCTAAATCTAACAGAAAACATATAGGATTATTTGGACGTACCAATGTTGGAAAGTCTACAATCTTCAATCTTATAACTGGTCAAGATATTTCGATTATCTCAAATATAAAAGGTACAACAACCGATATTGTTGAAAAAACTTTAGAATTGTCTACATTAGGTCCTGTTGTGGTTTTTGATACAGCAGGACTTGATGACGAATCTATATTAGGTGAAGAACGCAGAAATAAAACTCACAAAGTTTTTGAACGCTGTGATATTGCCTGTATTATTGTTGAAGATAATCTATGGTCTGAACCAGAGGATCAGTTGGTTGATAGTTTAAACAAAAACAAAATTCCGTTTATTTTAGTTTTTAATGAAAAAAATTTAGGTAGTTCTGCTGTTTTAAGAAATAAATTAAATAACAGCAGTATGGTTTATAATTCTAATATATCACGTGATACTTTTTTAACTGAATTTACTGATTTAATAAAGAAAAAGTTAAATGTAGATTCTGAATCTGAAATAGGAATTTTTGATGATATTTTAAATTCAAAACAAACTTGTATTTTTGTAACTCCTATTGACAGCGGGGCTCCTAAAGGCAGGTTGATTATGCCGCAAGTTCAAGCATTACGTGCAGCACTCGATTTAGGTATTATTTCTCTTGTTGTTCAACCTAATGAGTTAGAAAATACATTAAATACTTTAAAATATAAACCTGATCTTGTAGTATGTGATTCGCAGGCAGTAAAATTTGTTATTGAACATATACCAGAAGACATAAAAATAACAACATTTTCTATTTTATTTTCAAGACTTAAAGGCGGGTTATACGAAGAGTTGAAAGGTGCAAATACAATAGATTCTATATCGAAAACAGATAAAATTTTGATAGCTGAAGCATGTACCCATCATTCTCAAAAAGATGACATAGGAACTATAAAAATTCCTAATTTATTAAAAAAATATTTAGGATTCTCTCCTAATATTACTCATATACATGGACATGATTTTCCTAATGATTTAGATACGTATAAATTAATTATTCATTGTGGTGCATGCATGTTGACGAGAAAGGAAAAATTAAATCGTATAGCTAAAGCTAAGCAGTCAGAAGTTGCCATAACTAATTATGGAATGGCAATATCTTACTTAAATGGTTATTTAAAAAGAACATCAGAAATATTTATAAAATAATAAACTAATTATATTATGTTTAATGACTTTTGCCAAATAGATGAATTGTTTTCAGAAGATGAATTAATGATTCAAAATATTGTAAGAGATTTTACAAACAAAGAAATTATTCCTATAATAGGTGATTGTTTTGAAAAATGTATTTTTCCTAAAGACTTAGTAAAAAAAATAGCTGATCTGGGAATATTGGGTATTGTTACTCCAGAGCAATATGGTGGTGCTGGAATGTCATATACTCATTATGGATTAGCTATGCAGGAATTAGAACGCGGCGATTCATCTATTCGTTCTTTCTGTTCTGTTCAAAATTCGCTTGTGATGTTTCCAATTCTTGAATATGGAACAGAAGACCAAAAGAACAAATGGCTTCCTAAATTAGCAACTGGAGAATGTATTGGTTGTTTTGGATTAACAGAGGCAGATGCTGGTTCTAATCCAGCAGAAATGCTAACAAACGCTGTTGAAACAGAAAATGGATACTTGTTAAATGGAAGCAAAATGTGGATTACAAACGGTTGTATTGCAGATATTGCCATTGTTTGGGCAAAATTAGATAATAAAGTAAGAGGTTTTATTGTTGAGAAAGGTACTCCAGGATTTTCAACAAATGAAATAAATCATAAATTTTCTTTAAGAGCATCTGTTACTTCTGAATTAATTTTTAATAATTGTGAAGTGAAGAAAGAAAACATTTTGCTTTCAACTGGAATGCGTGCTCCATTATCCTGTTTGACACGTGCAAGATATGGCATAGCTTGGGGAGTTATAGGTGCTGCTATGGGTATATATGAAAATACTCTGAAATATACAAAAGATAGAAAACAATTTGGTCGTCCAATAGCTGGTTTCCAATTAACTCAAGATAAATTAGTTTGGATGCTTACTGAAATAATTAAAGCTCAATTATTGAATTGGCGTCTTGGAAAATTAATGGATAGCAATAATGCAACTCCAGCTAATGTATCTCTTGTGAAACGCAATAATTGTGAAATTGCATTAAAAATAGCAAGAGTTGCAAGAGAATTGCATGGCGCCAACGGAATATCAAACGAATATGATATTATTAGACATTCATTAAATCTTGAATCTGTAAAGACTTACGAAGGCACTCATGAAATGCATACTTTAATAGTAGGAAAGGAAATAACAGGGGAGAGTGCATTTGTTTAAAATTCGATAAATAAATACAAATAATAAAAAAGAGCATTTATAAATGCTCTTTTTTTATATTATTTATTTGTTTTTTTCTAATGAATTTTCTAATGCCGCTTTTATAAAGTTTATAAACAATGGATGACCTGTAACAGCACGTGATTTTAATTCAGGATGGAATTGAACACCAACAAACCATTTATGTGTTGGAATTTCAATTATTTCTATTAAATTTCCATCAGGTGATGTACCTGCAAATGTAATTCCATTTTTTATAAATAAATCACGGTATTTGTTGTTAAATTCATATCTGTGTCTATGTCTTTCTTGTATTTCTAATTGATTATATGCTTTATAAGCAAATGTATTTTTATCTGTAATTTTGCATGGATAAGCACCTAATCTCATCGTACCACCTTTTTCTTTTACATTCTTTTGATTATCCATTAAATCAATTACATATTCTTCTTCTTCATTTTCTTGTTGGCATTCTTTTGTATTAGCATTTTTTATATTGCAAACATTGCGTGCTATTTCTATACATGCACATTGCATACCTAAGCAAATTCCAAAGAATGGAATATTGTTTTCTCTAACATATTCAACTGTTAATATTTTACCTTCTATACCTCTATTTCCAAATCCAGGTCCTACAAGTACGCCGTCTAAATCTTTTAATTTATCTGCAATAGTATCTTTTGTTATATCTTCTGAATTAATTAATTGTACATTTACTTTGCAGTTATTGATTGAGCCTGCATGTATAAATGCTTCTAAAATACTTTTATAACTATCCTCGTAATCAGTATATTTTCCTATTAATCCTATATTTATGCTATATTTAGGTTTTTTGATTTTATTTACAAATTTTTCCCATTCTGTAATTTCTAAATTATTTAATGGAAGTCCCATCTTTTGGAGGATTGTTGCATCTAAATTGCTTTTATAGAAATTTAATGGAACCTCATAAATTGTTGAATCTGCATCTGTAACATCAAATACAGAATTTTCTTCAACATTGCAAAACAAGCCTATTTTTTGTTTTATATCTTTATTCAGTTTCTTTTCGCATCTGCATAATAATATATCTGGTCTTATTCCATATTGCATCAAAGTATGTACAGAATGCTGAGTAGGTTTTGTCTTTAATTCATGTGCAGCTTTGATATAAGGAACGTAGGTTAGATGTATATTAAGAACATCTTGAGAAGACATCTCATAACACATTTGACGTTGAGTTTCCAAAAATGGCATTGATTCTATATCGCCAACAGTACCTCCGATTTCTATTAGAATAAAATCATATTCTCCATCATATAATTTTATTCGTCTTTTTATTTCGTTTGTAATATGAGGCACAACTTGAACTGTCTTGCCTAAATAGGAGCCTTTTCGTTCCTTTGATATTACTTCAAAATAAACTTGACCAGCAGAATGAGTATTTTTCTTATGCAAAGAAATTCCAAGAAATCTTTCATAATGTCCTAAGTCTAAATCTGTTTCAGCACCATCATCAGTTACAAACACCTCGCCATGCTGAGTTGGACTCATAGTTCCTGGATCAACATTTAGATATGGATCAAATTTTTGTATTGTAACTGAATATCCACGTTGTTGAAGCAGATATCCTAAAGACGCTGAGGTTATACCTTTGCCTAATGAAGAAATAACTCCGCCTGTTATAAAAATATATTTCGAATGAGTAAGCTTGTTTTTCATAATATTTTAATAATATACAGAATACAAAATATTATATGTAAATAATAACAAAATTATGAATATTTTATATAATAACAAAGTAAACTTTATTAACATATAATATAAAAACAGATCCTCTGTTTTGAGGATCTGCTTTTATATTTGAGTTTTTAGGTATGTCTTATTGATTATACCCAGCCACGTAATTTAACTGCATCAGCAACACGTTTGATTGCAATCATGTAAGCAGCATCACGCATATATACTTTACGTTCTTTTGCCATATCAGATACGCCATGATAAGCAGCTGTCATCTTTTGATCTAATTTAGCAAGAACTTCTTCTCTTGACCAATAGAAGTTTTGGTTGTTTTGTACTTGTTCGAAATATGAGCAAGTTACACCACCTGCATTACATAAGAAGTCAGGAATAACGAAAATACCACGTTCTTTGATAACTACGTCAGCTTCTGGAGTAGTTGGACCGTTAGCACATTCGTTGATGATCTTAACTTTTGGAGAAATGAATTTAACTGTATCAGCATTGATTTGATTTTCAAGAGCTGCTGGCATCAAGATATCAACATCTTGTTTAATCCATTCTTCGCCTGGAAGAATTTCAAAGCCTAAACTTTTAGCTTTTTCTTGATCAATTGTACCGAATTTATCAGTAATACCGATAAGTTCTTCATAATTTGTACCACTTAATTTCTTGAAAGTGATAGGTTTCTTAACATTATTATCCCAGCAAGAAACAGCGATAACTTTACCGCCTAATTCTGTATAATGTTTAATTGCGAATTGAGCAACATTACCGAAACCTTGAACTGAAGCTGTTGTTTGAGCAATGTCAATTCCTTTTTCTTTTAATGCTTCACGTAATGCATAGATAGCACCGAAACCAGTAGCTTCTGTACGACCTAATGAACCACCAACACCAACAGGTTTACCAGTGATGAAACCAGGATATTTCATGCCAGTGATTTTTTCATATTCATCAAGCATCCAAATCATCATTTGACCATTAGTCATAACGTCTGGAGCTGGAACGTCTTGGATAGGACCAACGTTCTTCCATATTTGTCTAACGAAACCACGGCAAACAAGTTCTTGTTCACGTAATGACATAACACGTGGATCACAAATAACGCCGCCTTTTGCACCACCAAGAGGAATATCAACACATGAAGTTTTCCATGTCATCCACATTGAAAGTGCTCTTACAGTATCAACTGTTTCATTTGGATGGAAACGGATACCACCTTTTGCAGGACCGCGTGCATCACTGTGTTGGCAACGGAATCCTTGGAATACTTTATATGTACCGTCATCCATTCTTACAGGAATACTAAAATGATATTCACGTTCTGGCTTACGAAGTAAATCGCAAGTTGCTTGATCTAAATTTAATTGTTTGGCTACATTATCAAATTGTTGTTGAGCCATTTGGAAAGGATTGAATTTTTGATCTGCCATAAAATCCTCAAATTTCATTTAATACTGATCTTAAATATTATTAA
>JAFRQN010000257.1 GCA_017428585.1 Bacteroidota bacterium
AGAAGAACCTCAACCAGGTGTATTAAAGGAATTACTGCCTGATAAATCCATAGCACCAAATATAAATGGTTTATTATATAATCATAATCAAGATACTTTGCTTTCTGAAGAAGCATTTACTGCCAAATTAACAAAGCATTCTATTAATTATAAAAATAATATAACTGTATTAGTTTTTTGGGAAACAAAATGTGGATTTTGTCAATTAATGCTTCCTAAAATTAATTCTTTATATCAAAAATACAAAGATCAAGGTGTTAACTTTTATGCTGTAAATTCTAAAGATTTAAGTCATAAAAATAATTTAATAAAATTTTTCAATAAATATAAACACTCTAAAGTAGTTCTAAATGAAAAAGAACAAAAAATACAATCAGAAATAGATACAACTCAAAATAAACAACTTAATATACCAATATTATTTGTAGATAATAATGCACAACAAAATTTTTTGGTAACAGGCTTCCCTACTACATACGTTATTGATGAAGAGGGATTAGTTTATACTGCAATGATAGGCTATTTTAATGAATATGATGCATGGATGTCATTTTTATTAGAAAATATGCTTGGTGATAAAAAAGTTAAATAATGTAAAAAATTTAATAATTAAATATAAATAATCATGATAACACAACAATTATTGGCTCCAAAAAGCATTGCAATTATTGGCGGCTCAAATGATATAACCAAACCAGGCGGCAGAGTTATAAAAAATTTATTATCAGGCCGTTGCCCTGACACTTTATATGTCGTAAATCCTAAAGAAAAAGAAATACAAGGCATTAAATGTTATAATTCTGTTGAAGATTTACCTAATGTTGATTTAGCTATTCTTTGTATTGCAGCTAAATTTTGCAAAGCAACTGTTGAAACTCTTTGTTCTAAAAAAAATACTAAAGCTATTATAATAGTTTCTGCTGGATTCAGCGAGACTGGTCCAGAAGGAAAAGCACTTGAGCAGCAAATAGTAGATATTTGTAATCAACATAATGCTGCTTTTATAGGTCCAAATTGTATTGGTATGTTAACTCCTGTTTACAGCGGAGTTTTTATAGGCCCTATTCCAAAATTAGACAACACAGGCTGTGATTTTGTTTCTGGTTCTGGTGCAACAGCAGTTTATATTCTTAAAGAAGCAAATACTTTAGGATTAAATTTTGCAAGTGTTTATTCAGTTGGCAATTCAGCACAAATTGGAGTTGAAGATGTTATTGAATATTGGGACAATACATTTGATGCAAAAACAAGTCCTCGTGTTAAATTATTATATTTAGAAAATATAAAATCACCTGAACGATTATTAAAACATTGTCGTTCACTTATAAAGAAAGGATGTAAAATCGCTGCAATAAAAGCAGGTACTACAGATGCAGGTGCTCGTGCAGCTTCTTCTCATACTGGTGCTTTAGCTGGTTCTGATACTGCCGTTTCTGCTTTATTCAAAAAAGCAGGTATTATAAGATGTTATAGCCGTATTGAATTAGTAACTGTTGCAACA
>JAFRQN010000258.1 GCA_017428585.1 Bacteroidota bacterium
CAATGTATGGTTCCTAAATGACCAGTTCCTATAATAGATGTTTTTATTTTCTGGTTATCCATGATTTTTATTTTAATTTATTTATAAAATTTTCACAAAAGTTTTTGATTGCTTTATATCGGTGACTAATTATATTTTTTTCATTTTCTGTTAATTCTGCAAATGTTTTATTATATCCTTTAGGTATAAATATAGGATCATAACCAAAACCATTATTACCTCGTTCTTCAAATATTATAGTTCCGTTACATTCACCATTAAAAAATAAAGTCTTATTCCCGTCATAATATGCAATTACAGTGTGGAATTTTGCATTAAAATTTGTTTTATCTTTTAATAAACTTAATAATTTATTACGATTTGATTTATCGTCATGATTTATAGAAAATCGAGCAGAATTGATTCCTGGAAGTCCATCTAATGCATCTACCTCCAATCCAGAATCATCAGCAATAACAGGTATCTGAGCAATTTTATAAAATGAAATTGCTTTTATTTGAGCATTTTCATATAGTGTTTTACCAGTTTCTTCTGGTACTATATTTATATTTAAATCTTTTGGAGATAATAAGTTAATTGAATTTGTAGCCAAATTAAATATTATTTCTTTTATTTCATTAATTTTATGTAGATTATTACTTGCTATTAGAATATTCATAAATAATTATTTCATTATTTGTTTATAAAGTATTATCTTTAATTGTTTCTATCTTTTCTAATTTATAATTTCCAACAGAAATAATATTAAATATATATTTTTTGTTTATTTTATAATAATACCATATTTCATAGCTATTATTATTAATAAATATATTTTCAATCTTATTTGGTTGTCCATTTAATATATATATATTTCCTCTTGATGTTTTTGCACCGTCTTTTTCTACTATAGTTGAATAATTAAAAAAAGCGTAATCTACTCGTTGGAAGTATGTTGCCATTATATTATTATATGAAGTTGAAGAAGGATATTTATTATTCCAATAATTAAATAGTTTTTTATATTTTTCTGCTTTATTCCCAGAATTTAGTTCATTATACGTTTTATCATCAAGTATATAGTACATTGCATCTATAGCATAATTTATATCTAATAAAGATATTGGTATATTTATCCATATCACTTCAAAAGTGAATACTTCTTTTTCTTTCGTTTTGCTATTTACTATTGTTAAATCATATAATCCAGGCGAAAAACTATTACAGCTTGGATTAATTTGTAGTAATCCTATTGTATTTTGAGTATTAAAATTGGTTTTTATTAGATTTAAAACAGGAATTGAATCATAGCTACATTCTATTTTTATATTTGGTAATATGTTCGCTAATCCTTTTATCGGTTTAAAATCCTGCCATGTTATCTGATTATTATTATTATTATCTTGGGAAGATATAGTATATTCAAATTCTGATGTTTCTTTATTTGTTGTTAAGAATGGTAATAGGATTGAAAAAGAATTAGCTGTAAAAGGTATATTACCATTAGTTATCAATGGTGTATAGGTGTTTTCAGACTGTTCTGATGAGTGATATACAAAATAAGGATTTAACAATAAGTTGTTATTTGATTGTAGTTTAGAATATTTATATATTGTTTTTGTTATATCTTTATTTAAATATCCTGTTTTACAATTTGATAAATGGATTTTTATATTATAATCATTATTTATAACATTAAAACTAATCAAATTTGTAAAATAAAGTTTTTGAAATAGTGTTTCTTCATAGTTATCTACAATAATTGTATCATTTGTTAAAATACGTTTGCGTGTTATTCCTTCATTATCTTTTATGGTAGCTTCTATATTTATTATAGCATAATATTTATTATTAGAGTTTAATTTAAATATTAATTCATTATAATGTACTTTATAAAAAAAGTATATCCTTAATGAATCTAAGTTAGAATTTGGTACTGTATATATGTCTGTATATAAATTACTTCCATAGTTATAATATTTACTTTTATCAGGCATATTAATACTATTATTATTTTGACTTAAAGCATGATAAGGTAATAAAGTAAATAAAATGATAAATGAAATTATATTTATATTTATATTAATATATTTTTTATTTCTCATTATTCATATTGTTTTAATATATTAGAAAAGATTATTCTGTTGTTTCTATATCAATATAATCAACATTTTCATATCCTGCTCCTTTACGAATGATTTTAAATTCATCATTGACCATATCTATTACAGTAGATTCTCCAACAAAATTGTAGTGTTCTGTTTTAATAATTATATCTACTAAATTTGAAAAAGAATCAATAATTTCATCGGGTGTTAAAAAGAAAAAACTATCATCTTCACCAATCTTAGCAGAAATTGAAATTAATGGTTCCTCGATTAATTCTAATAATGCATGTGCAATTATATTGTCAGGTACACGTATTCCAACTGTTTTTCGGTTTGGATTAATTGCTAATTGAGGTACTATTTTAGTAGCAGGTAAAATAAAAGTATAAGGTCCTGGTATTAGACTTTTAATAGTTTTATAGGCATTATTGGATATTTTTGCGTAAGCTGATATATTTGATAGATTTTTACATAAAAATGTTAGTGATTTTTTTGCTGATATATTACGGATTTTGCGTAATTTTTCTATTGCATTTTTGTTGGCTAGTTGACATCCTAATGTAAATCCTGTATCTGTTGGATATAATATAACAGCACCTTGTTTTAATTTATTTACTATTTTATTTAATTTTCTTATTTCTGGTGTTATCCAATGAATTTCAAAAACTTCAGCTCTCATTATATTAATTATTATTATTATTATCAGTATTATATATTTCTTACTAATCTAATTCCAATAAAAGTATTTGTACTTTGACTATTTCTTTTCTGAACTCTGATATTAGCTTTACCATCGATACAACAGGATCCACGATTTACGCGTGTTGTCCCTGTTAATGAACCTTTTGGATTTATTGTTGGTGATATATTATAATAGTTTGCATCATAATAATCCCAACACCATTCTGCTACATTTCCAATGCAGTCATATAATCCATTATTGTTAGGTTTTAATAGTCCACATGGTTTTGGTGTTAGGCCTGAATTGGATGAATACCAAGCGTATTCATTAATGTTTGCTGTAGGATCCATTTGTGCACAAAATTCCCATTCAGCTTCTGTTGGCAATCTCCAACCATTAGCAAGTGTATCCCAAGCTACATAATCATCTTGAGTAATTATATAAGCAGGTTTTAAATTATAAAATTCTGATATCCTATTGCAAAATTTTATAGCTTCTAACCAGGATATATTATAAATAGGTAAATCATCATCAATAACTAATGCAGTATTTGTATCCATTGTTAGAGAATAAATTCTTTGTGATATTTCTGTTGTAGAAACTAAAAAACTATGATTTATGTTTACATTATGTATAGGTAATTCATCTAAAAAACCAAAATTACTTCCCATATTAAAACTACCTGCATCTATTTTTACAATTTTAAAAGGAGGTAATGGACTGATATTTAAATTGATGTAATATGTTTTAGGTGCGACTTCTATTTTTTTATTATTTATTACAACATATAATGTTGCTTCTCCGCTTAACTTAGGTATTCTTATAGATATTTTACTTTCTGTCCATTGTATACAGTCAAAGGATAATATCTTTAATGTATCATTAAACACAACATAGTTAGATGAATCTGGTTGACCTAAATATTCACCATATATCAAAATTGTATCACTGTAAAAAGTATTATTATTGTCTATATTATAAATTTTTGTTTCTCCTGTTGTGTCAATAGGTAAACTTTCAGAACATGAAATGAATAGTATAAATATACTATATATAAAAAAATGAAATTTGAGTTTAATAATATGGTTAATATTTTTCATAAAATAAAATTGTAAAATTTATATAAATTAAGCCACAATTTAGCACGATATTCAAGTTTTTAATGTGTAATTTGTGGCTATTATATTACTATTTAGATTAATATAGATTAAAGTTTTATAATTTTTTCTGGATTATGATTTATATATTCAGACCAAGAATTATAAGAATTAATTACCTGGATATTATGTTTATTGCAGTGACATATAGCTACTGCAAGTGCATCAGTGGTATCAAAATGGGTTATATCATCAGAAATATTTAATATTGTTTTTATCATAAAACGTATTTGTTCTTTTGATGCATTACCATTCCCTGATACTGATTTTTTTATATCTCGTGCTGCATATTCTGTTAAAGGAATATTTTTATTTACAATTGCTACAATAGCAGAAGCTCTTGCATGAGATAATTTTATTACTGATTGAGCATTTTTTGAATAAAAAACTGATTCTATTGCCGCTTGATCAGGTTGTGTTCGTTCAATAATACTATTTACTCGAGAATAAATTTCTCCTAATCTTAAATTAAAATCAGATATTTTTTTTTTAATTTCAATAGTACCATATTCAATTAGTGACAACTTAGAATCGATTTGTTCTATTACTCCATAGCCACATAATACAGATCCAGGATCTATTCCAAGAATTCTCATTGTTTATTATTCTTCATCTTCTAATTCTTCAGCTACTTTATCATCAAGTTCAAAATTAGAAAATACATTTTGAACATCATCATGATCTTCAAAAACATCAATAAAACGTAAAATTTTACGAGCTTCGTCTACAGTATTAATTTTTACAGTAGTTTTAGGTAAGTACTCTAATTTTGCCTCTGTTACCTGG
Source organism: Bacteroidota bacterium (assembly GCA_017428585.1). Classification (GTDB taxonomy): domain Bacteria; phylum Bacteroidota; class Ignavibacteria; order Kapaibacteriales; family UBA2268; genus JAAYTD01. Next base: position 4,713 of record JAFRQN010000258.1, read on the forward strand.
TAATGTTTATCTTCTAAGTATTTATTTACATTGGAAAATTCTTCCATTGCACATATAATTCTAGAAGTTTCTTCATCATATTCTAAATCATCGGCTCCAGATTCTAAAATTACTTCAAGTAATTCATCTTCACTGACTCCATTAGTAGATAAAGAAATAACACCTTTTCTTTCAAAATTCCAAGCTACAGAATTAGCTTCGCCTAAATTACCACCATTACGAGACATTAATGCACGAATTTCTGAGACTGTACGTTTTTTATTGTCAGTTACAGTTTCAAGAATTACGGCTATTCCATTAGGAGCATAACCTTCGTAGATGATTTCTTCATAATTTACACCTTCTATTTCACCAGTACCTTTTTTTATTGCTCTTATGATATTATCATTTGGCATATTTACTGAACGTGCATTTTGCATCGCTAATCTTAAACGTGGATTTCCATCTGGATCACCACCACCTTCACGGGCTGCTATAGTGATTTCTTTTGATATACGTGTAAATACTTTTCCACGTTTAGCATCTGCTCTACCTTTTTTATGTTTAATATTGGCCCATTTACTATGTCCTGACATATTTAATTATTCCCTATATTATATATTAATTCTATAAAATACAAAAATACAATTTTTTTTTGAGACGACAACATATTTTTTCAATTTAATTAAGATTGTATTTTTTAATATGAAGTTTGAAAAATATTAAAAAAGAAAAATTAATTATAGTAATAATTAATAACTTTTTATGTAAATTTGCAATCATGTAATAAAAATATTTTTATTATTTTTATAATATTGAATTATATTTGTGATTATATAAGAAATAGAAAGTGAATTATATGGAACGTTCAGAAAACGATTCAACAAAAAAGAAAATAAATGCCAATAATACTATTTCACAAAGGGTTACGTCATTCTTTAGGCATTTTAACAATGATCTTGCTATTGATTTGGGAACTGCTAATACTATAATATTTAAAGGGAATAGAATAGAATTAAATGAACCGTCTATTGTAGCTTATGATAATAATACAAATAAAATTATTGCAGTTGGACGAAACGCTCAAGGAATGATAGGTAGGGTACATAAAGATATAACTATTTGTAAACCAATGGAGGAAGGGGTTATTGCTAATCCTTATGTTGCAGAAGGTATGTTGAGAGCATATATAAATAGGGTTTCAAATGGATCGTGGGCAAGAAGAATCATTGTCGGAGTACCTTCAGGGATTACAGAAGCTGGAATGCGTATAATGCGTGATAGTTGTGAACATGCAGGTGCTAAGGAAGTTCATTTAATTACAGAACCTATGGCAAGTGCAATAGGAATGGGATTGGAAGTTTTAGAACCTAAAGGAAATTTAATTGTTGATATAGGTGGAGGTACAACTGAAATAGCTGTTATTGCTTTAGGAGGTATCGTTTGTAAAGAATCGATAAAAACGGCAGGTAATGTGATTACAAAATCTATTTTACAATATTTTAGAAATCGTCATAATTTAGAGATTGGTGAGGCAACTGCAGAAGGGTTGAAGATAGCAGGCGGAAGTGCTTATAAAATGGATAAAGAAGCAAGTGTAGTAGTTAAGGGTCGTGATATAGTAACTGGAATTCCAAAGAGTATTCAAATATCTTCTGTAGATTTACGTGAAAATGCTATAAATCCTTCTGTGAAAATAATTATAGATGCTATTATTAATTTACTAGTGAAAATTCCTCCAGAACTTGCATCAGATATTTTTGATAGAGGTCTTTGGTTGACTGGTGGTGGTGCATTACTACGTGGTTTAAATAAACGCATTGAAGAAGTTACAAAATTACCAGTAAGTATTCCTGAAAATCCGTTGCTTACAGTTGCATTAGGAACTGGTATTGTACTTAATAATTTAAAACTATATAGAAATGTTCTTATAAAACAATCTCCTTATTTATAGAACGATATTTTATCTTCTAAATTTAGTTGTTTTCTTTTTCGTTCATTCTTATATAATATTATGTATAAATTATTAAAAATATTACATGATTTTAAGAATTATTTTGTTTTTATAGGTCTAATAGTTATTTCTTTTTCATTAATTTCA
>JAFRQN010000259.1 GCA_017428585.1 Bacteroidota bacterium
ATGGTATCCAGATTAGGAGTTGATGGATTAGCCAAAAAATATCCACTTATAGACGGTTTTTATCCTGTATTGTCATCTGATACATTATTAAAATATTTAAATGTAAAATTTAATTATTTAAGACAACAGTTAATTACTCCTGCTCATTATACTTATTTAAAAATTTCTGATGGATGTAATAGAGGGTGTGCTTATTGTACAATTCCTTTTATTAAGGGTAAATATGTATCAGTTGATTATGATAGGTTATTAAAAGAAGCAGAAAACTTAGTAAATAATGGAGTTAAGGAGATCATATTAACAGGTCAAGAAACAACAAACTATGGGCAAGACTTGAAGAAAGGAAATGATTTTATTTCTTTGGTTGATGATATTTCTAAAATAAGAGAGCTAAAGTGGCTTCGTATATTATATACACATCCGCTTAGTTTTGATTCCAGATTATTAGAATTAATAGAAAGTAGAGATAATATATGTAATTATATCGATATGCCGTTGCAGCATATATCTGATAATATTTTAAATAGTATGAAACGTGGTACATCAAGCAGGCAAATCAAAGATATAATAAAACAAATCCGTTCTGCATCATCTAAAATAGCTATTCGTTCTACTTTTATTGTTGGTTATCCAGGAGAAACAGAGGAAGATTTTGAAATTCTATATAATTTTTTAGAAGAATATCAGTTAGATAGAGTAGGCGTATTTAAGTATTCCAAAGAACCTAAAACTATTGCAGCAAGTCTTGAACATCAGGTACCAGAAAAGAAGAAACAAATGCGTTTTGATAAATTAATGCAGTTACAACAAAGTATTTCATTAAATAATAATAAGAAGTATCTTAATAAGACATTAAAAGTATTAATAGATGAAGAACAGATTATAGATGGGAAAAAATATTTTATTGCTCGTACCGAATATGATTGTCCAGATATTGATAATTCTGTAATAATAGATGCTGATAGCAATAAATGTAAAAATAATAATAAAAATGAATTTATAATTGGAGGCATGCCAGAAGTTTTGATTAAAGATGTTGCAGAATATGATTTATATGCTTAAAAATTGCTTCAATTATTATTTTGTTTTTATATAAATAATTGTTATTTTTGTATATACTTTTTTATTAAAAGTAGGGTTTGCGGAAGTGGCGAAATTGGCAGACGCACCATCTTGAGGGGGTGGCGCCCACAGGGCATACGGGTTCAAGTCCCGTTTTCCGCACAAAAAAAGACAAACACAAGTTTGTCTTTTTTTTATTTTAAATAGAATTGTTATTTATGTTCTAAAGGATAAAATCCCACTTTTTTATATACTTTTCTTAGAGTCTTCATAGCAATAGAGTGAGCTTTTTCTGCACCGTATGATAATATCTCATTTAACATTTTTTTATTGTTTCTGTATTCTAAATATTTTGTCCTTATAGGATCTATATAATCAGCAACAGCAAGACCAACAGCTTCCTTAAAATCACCATATCCTATTCCATAAAATTCTTTTTCAATATTATCAAAACTTTTCTTCGTTGCTATGTTGTATAATGTTATTAGATTGGATATACCAGGTTTATCAGGCGATAATTTAATTTCTGTACCACTATCTGTTACGCATCTTTTTATTTTATTTATTATTTGTTCTTTTGTATCCTCAATAAAAATTATATTTTTTTCATTTGGATCGGATTTAGACATTTTTTTTGTTGGGTCTTGTAATGACATAATACGTGCACCAACTTTAGGAATATAAGGCTCTGGCAGTTTAAAAGTATCGCTGTAATAATGATTGAATCTTTGTGCAAGATTGCGTGATAATTCTAAGTGTTGTTTTTGATCTTCTCCTACAGGAACTAAATCTGCTTGATATAACAATATATCTGCTGCTTGTAAAATAGGATAAGCAAACAGACCAACATTTATATTATCGCTATGTGATTTTGCCTTATCCTTAAATTGTGTCATTTTAGAACATTCTCCCATTCCTGTAAAGCAATTAAGAACCCAAGCTAACTGAGAATGTTCTGGAACATGTGATTGCACAAATAGAGTACAATTTTCAGGCGAAATTCCGCATGCTAAGTATATTGCAACGGTATCTAAGGTTTGTGAACGCAGCGAAGCAGGATTTTGTCTTACTGTGATTGAATGAAGATCTGCAATCATATAAAAACAATTATAATCATTTTGCAGTTTTACCCAGCTGTCTAAAGCACCGCAAAGATGTCCGATAGTTAATTTGCCAGATGGTTGTATTCCACTTAAAATAGTTTTTTTATTTGTAATGGTGTTTGAAATTTCTGTATTAGTCATATTAATATAATTACTTTTTTTATAAATTATTTAATAAATTTAGAAAGATGATGTTATAGATAAGTAAAATCCATTAGATGCTGGTACTTGTCTACAAACTCCACCTACGCATAGTATGCCTGAACGTTGTTTTCCATATCCTAATGCAAATCTAGATGCGCCTCTTGTATAAGCTATATTTGTGTTTAAATAATGTACACGGCGTTCTTCATTATCATTGCCATAATTCCAATCATCATATAAAGATATAAACCAACCTGGTGAAATTGTGAGTTCTGCCATAATTCCAAACCAATTTCCATTTATGACATCATGTGAAGTAATTGAAGAATCTTGTTTTGACCAAAGATGCTGTATTTCGCATTTTAATGCATAATTTGTTGAAAATTTATATGTGCCATCTGCCATAATTAAATTTGCATTTACTTTGCCAGAATTTGGAACACCTTCATTTTCTAATATATCTTTATTATAGATTATATTAATAAGGGAAAGAGATCCTTTAAATACTGAGGAAAACTTATGGCTTATATTTAAATTTATATCCTGAAAATATAAATTATCTCCGATGCCGAATAATGGCGAATCATATGTTGTACAGCTTTTTAAATGTGCTGTTGTATCTGTATATGTATGAGTGGTATCAATAGATTGTACTCTTGAGTAATTAAGAGTAAGATCTGTTCCATATTTGCCGCCAAATATACTGCCTTTTGGCAGTTTATATGCTAATTCTGCCTGTAGTCCTGCTTCGCCATTAAGTTGAGTTGCGTAAGGATACATGGAGATTAGTCGATAAGTATGTTGTTTAGTTAGAGGCGGCACAAATGATAAAATTTGCTGTGTGCCTTGTGCATATCTATCGCTTCTAAAATCCATATTATCTATTTTATGAATATTAAGAGAAGCGCTTAATCCTTTAGTAAAGTAAGCTGTATTGACAATAAATCCATATCCTGGATTATAAGTATAGTTGTTTGTTGCATTTGGATTATTATATTTATAAGCATATTCTGCATCAATATTGAAGGATGTTCCTATAATTCCTAATCTTCCTGACCAAGCAAGAACATTCTCAGGCATTTTTAAGAATATATCTTTATCAGCCTGGTAAGTACTGATAACACTTGCACCTGCAAATATATTAGATGTTGTATTTAATGAGAAAAGTTCGCTAATTTGTAAATCTAAATCACCACCTCGAACAATTCCTTCGCTTGTTGACCAAAAATTACGCTGAGTTCCTACTATGCCTGTTAATGTTAATCCATTTGTAGGATGTACTTTGACTCTTGCTCCATTCATAGCATTGTCATAACCTAAAGCTCGTTCTTCATAAGAACGGAATATCAATCCGCTTCCAAATTGTTCATAATAATTGCCAGCTGTAATTTCTAAAAAATCTGTATTATATGATATATATTTGTATGCAATATCTTGGCCTTTGTATCTGCTGTCTATTCCTGATAAAGGATTTAAATAGTATTCATATCGTATTCCAGCTGTTATTGGGCCGTTTATATAATTTAAATTAAAAAAGCCATTTGATTGTATTTGTTCTGGAACTTTAGCAGCTTCTATAATTGTATCTTTTTTATAGGTCTGCGCTTCTATGCTGATATTTCCACTAAATTGTCCGCCATTAATAGATTGTGATGATGCCTCAATAGATATAAAGCAAAATAATACAATAGATAATGTTAATGTATGCAATATCTTTTTCATAATGATAATAAGTAATTATAATTTAATAAATTATTTAAAAATAATAATATTTCCCAAATAAAAAAAATATTTTATTATCTGATTCAAATATATTTTAATTTATATTATGTTTCTGATTATTGAAACAAAGAATAATAAAAAACGTTTATTTAAAATAATTAATAAATTTTATTTATTAACATGAATATTATTTCTAATTTTAATATAGGATTAAATATATTATGAAAAAATTTTTGTTTTTTATTGCATGTACTTTAATTTCTTTTAGTACATTAAATTTAAATGCACAAACTGATTTTAAGATTTTCTCAGGATTAGATACTTACTATGCAACAGACGATGCTTCTATTCCTTATGGTCATGAAAGAACATATACTATAAACAATATTTACAAAGATAAGTTTTCTTCTAATGATGCTATAATAGGAGTTGGAGCTAAAAGTAATTTCTGGAAAGCTAATGTTGCTGTTGATTTTCAAGATCATAATTTTGCATTATCTCAAGCAAATGTAAGCCTTAAATTATGTGGTAATTTGTGGATTGAAGGTGGACATTTCTTTACTAATGCACCAGGAGAATTAGATAATTATAGTTGGGATAACTATTTTACTTCTTATTCTATTGCAAGTCAATTAGCTCCTAATGCAGAAACAGGATTTGGACTTGCTTATGATTTTACTCCTGAAACTCATCTTAGTGTAAGAGTTATTAATAGTGGTTGGGCTAATGATTTCAGAGATAATAATTCAAGCAAATCTGTATCAGCAAGATTGGATGTAGAAAATATTATACCTAAATGGAATTTAAGTGTAGGTACTGTTTGCGGAAATGAAAATAAAGTTGCTGTTTCAAAAGATCTTACAACTTTTACAGCTGTTGATTTCCGTGGTAATTTTACAAAATGTTTTGAAGGCGCTTTCACTGGTCAATTTGGTACAGTTGAAAATGCATATTTAGAAAATGGTGAAGAACAACTTGGTATTATGTATGGAATTACTGCACAAGCAAGATATCACTTCTCACCTAAATTTAATGCTGCAGCAAGAGTTTCTTATTGCGACAATCAAGACGGAGGTTTTTTTACATATAGAAAACTTTCTGGTTTAGAAGCTGGTGTAAATTTAGAATATAAACCAACAAGTTTTGCTTTCTTAAGACTTGAAGCTGGTTATCTTGCAATGAGCAGTGAAAATGAAAATCTTTCTAAAGTGTTCTACAATAATAATGATCATGAATATACTAATACTCGTATGCAGCTTGCTTTATCTGCAGGTGTATATTTTGATGCATATCGTACTTTAGGCGGACTACGTCCAACACTTAATGATCATCATGTAAAACCAATGAATATTAATTAATATAAATATTATATTTATTAGCAATTAAAATTTTTATAACATTATAAAAAGGTGAATATTTCTAAATATATAGACAATAAGAAAAAAAAGGGAATTACAGCGTCTCTGCTTATAATACTATTTTTATTTTATTACGCTTTAATTCCTCTTTCAACGCATGTACATATTGTAAATGGCAAAGTTATTGTTCACATGCATTTTTCTTATGATACATTTAGAGATATTAATCATGGCAAAACTCCTTGTCATGAACATAGTGTATTGGATTTTATACAATTACAATATTTTACAACGGCTGCAATATTATTTTTTGCAGCCTTGTATATTTTTAAAACTTTTCACCTTATAAAACATTATATTTATAATAAAGTTGAATTTATTAAATATAAGTTTTTATATCTATATTGTACTCATGCCGTCCGGGCACCCAGTATTTAATTAATTTTTAGTAGAATTGAAAATTATATAAAATTATAATTTTATATGTTTATTTTTTTTATAAGCATATAATTTAAAAGATATTTATTCTTTGAATTATATGTATATAAACTATTTTATTAATTAATTATTAAATATTTAGAAAAAATGATTACAAACATTATAAAAAAAGACAATATTATTAAAAATAATTTATTTTTATTATTTATTCTTGTGTTGCTATTCAGCATAGAAACTAATAATGTTAATGCTGCTCCTGAAAAAAATACCAAGAAAAAAAGCGATGCCCATATAATGGGTCATGTTTTAAAAGCAAGCGATAAGACACACATGCCTTATGTAACGATAAAATTAAAAGGTACTCAAATTGGCGCTATTACCGATGCTACAGGACATTTTTTAATAAAAAATGTTCCTGAAGGTGATTATACAATTGTTGCTTCTTTTTTAGGTTACACGACTGAAGAAAAAAATATAACTATAGTAAGAAATAAAACTTCTGAAGTCGAATTTTTTCTGAAAGAACAGGCTATTTCTTTTGATGAGGTTATAGTAACTTCTTCCAGAAATGAAACATCCAGAAGAGAAGCTGCAACTATTGTAGATGTTGTAACTCCTAAAGTATTTGAGAATACAATATCAAACAATGTTGCAGAGGTTTTGAATTTTCAATCAGGTCTGAGAGTTGAAAATACATGTCAAAATTGTGCTTGTCCTTCGCTTAGAATAAATGGTTTAGATGGACAGTATTCTCAAATTTTAATAGATACTCGTCCTATATTAAGTTCTTTAGCAAGTGTTTATGGATTAGAGCAATTACCTGTTGAAATGATAGAGCGTATAGAGGTAGTTCGTGGTGGTGGTTCTGCTTTATTTGGTTCAACTGCTATTGGAGGTGTTGTTAATATTATTACCAAAGAACCATCGAGAAATACTTTTTCATTATCTCAAAATTATGGTCTTTATGATAACGGTACATCTTTTAGCAATTCATTGTTTAATACTTCCTTAGTTACTGATGAAGGTGATATGGGAGTATATTTATATGGTTCTATTCAAAAGAAGGATGCTTATGATAGAGACGATGATGATTATTCAGAAATACCTCAAACTAATAATGAATCTGTAGGGTTTAGAAGTTTTTATAAATTTAGCAATTATGCTAAATTAAAAGCAGAATATCATCATATTCATGAATTTAGACGTGGTGGAAATAAAAGAGATAGAATGCCTCATGAAGCTGATATATGCGAGCAATTAGAGCATGATATAGATGGCGGCGAAGCTGCTTTGGATTTATATTCCAAAGACTATTCTCATCATGTTAATTTATATTCGTCTTTACAGAAAATAAACCGCAATAGTTATTTTGGAACCAATCAGAATATGGATGCTTATGGACAAACGAGTGATTTGTCTTTTGTTGCTGGCGGCTATTATGGTTACGTTTTTGATAAGTGTTTATTTATGCCGTCTGAATTAATAATTGGCGCTGAATTTAATGATAATCAGCTTAATGATACTATATTGGGATATAATAGATTTATTGAACAGGAAGCTGCAAGTTATGGCTTATACTTTCAAAATGAATGGGAAAATGAAGATTTAACTTTGTTGGTAGGAGGCAGATTAGATAAACATAATAAGATTGAGAATGTTATTTTTAGTCCTCGTGTAAATGTACGTTATTCTCCTATTAAACCTTTGAGTCTAAGAGCAAGTTTTTCAACAGGATATAGAGCGCCTCAATGTTACAGCGAAGATTTGCACGTTGCTGCTGTTGGAGGAGATGTTGCTCTTATTATGATTTCTCCAGATCTAAAACCTGAATATTCTAATAGTTTTAGCGGTTCAGTAGATTATATGCAGTCATTCGGCAATAATCAATTAAATTTGATAGCTGATGTATTTTATACTAATTTAAATGATGTATTTAGTTTAGTAGAAAAGGGAAGAGATGAACAAGGTAATTTATTATTAGAGCGGGTGAATGAAAATGGTGCAGTAGTAAAGGGCATAAATTTAGAAGCAAAATATTCTATTTCTACAAAATTGTTGTTTGATGTTGGAACAACAATACAAAACAGTGAATATAAGGAAGAAGTTGTGTGGTCAACAAATGAAAAGTTAAAACCTCAAACACGTATGTTTAGAACACCAGATTATTATGGGTATTTAATAGCAACTTATACACCAACAAATCAATTAAATATATCATTATCAGCTAATTATACAGGTGAAATGTTGGTTCAACATCTTGCTGGATATATAGATGAAGATGAAGAATTTATAACTCCTGATTTTTTTGATATAGGATTGAAAGCATCCTATGATTTTTATATAACAGATGAAGTAACGCTGCAGGTGAATTGTGCAGTTAAAAATATGCTAAATTCGTTTCAAAGCAATTTCGATCACGGATCAAATAGAGATGCAAGTTTTGTTTATGGCCCTACACTGCCAAGAACAATTTATTTTGGTTTGAAATGTTTTATGTAATGTATGCAAAATATAATTTAATTATAAAAAAAAGGAACTTATGTTCCTTTTTTTTATAAAATAAATCTTAGTGTAAACGTTAGCAATAAATTAAACTTCCAATTCTACTTGTATAAAATCAAGCTCTATTGGAGTTCTTCGTCCTAATATAGCGACCTCAACTTTAAGTTTTTGTTTTTCGTTATTAACTTCTTTAATAATTCCAGAAAAACCAGTAAAAGGTCCATCTATAACTTTTACAGGATCATTTTCATTATATATTTTTTCTACAGTTGTTATATTATCGCGATTTTCTACACGTCCAAATATTCTCTCTACCTCGGATTCTTGTAATGGCGTAGGCGCATTTTTGCGGCCAACAAAATTCATTACGCCATTAATGTTTGTTATTAAATCAATTGTTTTTTTGTCAAGAATGAGTTTAATAACAACATATCCTGGTAAAAAGTTTCTTACTTTTTCTCTTCGCTTTCCATTTTTTGTTTCGTAAACAGTTTCTAATGGTACTATAACTTCTTTAATTTTATCTTGTAATTCCAAACGTTTTATTTCGGATTATATCGCTTGTTTAACTTTATTTTCATGACCTGAAAATGTTCTTAAACAGTACCATTTGAATTCGCCATCTATATTTGTAGTTTTAACTTCTTCTTCCATTTCAATATTTAGATTATGTTATAAATTAGAATAATAATTTTATTAATTCAATAACAATTTCATCTACTATAAATGTAAAAGCAGCAAATAATAGACAAACAACAATAACTACACCTGTTGATTCTTTTAATTGTTCTTTAGATGGCCATGAAACCTTTTTCATTTCTGCAGAAACTTCTCTTGCAAATTTCTTTATTTTTCCTACAAAATTCATAACTTTTTTGTTTCGTTTTGTTTTTGATTTTACTTATTATTAGCACGGGCAGTAGGAATCGAACCCACAACCTACGGTTTTGGAGACCGTCACTCTACCAGTTGAGCTATACCCGTATATTATATTACAAATTGCAAAAATTATACCATATATTTTCTCGAGCTGGTGACGGGACTTGAACCCGTGACCTCTTCCTTACCAAGGAAGTGCTCTACCACCTGAGCTACATCAGCATAATTGCTTAGTATATGCTTGGTATATAGGGTAGAGCGGAAAACGGGACTCGAACCCGCAACCACCAGCTTGGGAAGCTGATGCTCTACCATTGAGCTACTTCCGCATTGGTATATTTTATAGTATATACGAGCTGGTGACGGGACTTGAACCTGCGGCCTAATCATTACGAATGATTTGCTCTACCAGCTGAGCTACACCAGCATATATAAATTATATATGTTTTTTAAAAATAAAAAAAAAGCGGTTTTTAAGATGCCGCTTCCAATGTATATCTCTAAAGCAATTTTATATTGCTTGAGCGGGAGACGAGATTCGAACCCGCGACATTCTGCTTGGAAGGCAGAAACTCTACCACTGAGCTACTCCCGCATTATTTAATATATTAAGTGGGCAGAGAAGGATTCGAACCTCCGTAAGGCGTGGCCTAACAGATTTACAGTCTGTCCCGTTTAACCACTTCGGTATCTGCCCAAAACAAATTAATTAATCAATAATTAATTTATATTTGAATACAAACATAACACTATTTTTCAAAAAAACAAAGAAAAAAAAGAAAAAAAA
>JAFRQN010000260.1 GCA_017428585.1 Bacteroidota bacterium
GTATTAAATAAAAACATTAATTAAATAAAAAGAAATATGAAAAATATATTGGTTGCCGCAGGCGGTACAGGCGGGCATTTATTTCCTGCATTAGCTGTAGTTGAAACATTGAAAAAGAAATTAAATGATGAAATAGACTTTACATTTTATGGCTGCAGTGATAAGATAGAAGGCAGAGTAGTGCCTGAGTTAGGATATAAATTTTATGAAACAGATTTGCATGGAGTCAGCAATTTTATGTCCTTGAAAGGATTGCAGCTTCCATTTAAAATATTTAACAATATTATAAAAATAAAAAAGTTTATAAAAGAAAATAATGTAGATGCAGTATTATGCGCAGGTGCATATTTAAGCGTTCCTCCGGGTATTGCAGCCAAACAGCTTGATAAGAAATTGTTTTTAATGGAGTCTAATGTCAATATAGGCAAAGCAAATAAGTTTTTGCTTGATAGATGCGATATGATATTTACTTCATTTGCCAAGACCAGCGATTCTTTCCCTGATTATATAAAAGATAAAGTTCGTTTAACTGGCAATCCAATCAGGTATTCTTTACTGGAAAGCAGAGAAAAAGAAGAAAGCAGAAAGAAATTCGGATTAGATATAAATAAGAAAACTATTTTAATTTTTGGCGGCAGTCTTGGCGCAAAAACCATAAATAATTCTGTTATAAAAAATATAGATAATTTTGCAAAAAAAGACTATCAAATAATTTGGCAGTGCGGCAATATTCATAATTTTTCTGTAGAACTTCCATCGAACATTAAATTATTAAAATTTATTGATGATATGGGCAGTGCATATTCTGCTGCTGATTTAGTTGTTTCTCGTTCTGGAGCAACCTCTGCTGCCGAGATATGCGCATTGGGCAAGCCTTCTATTTTAGTTCCATTGCCTTCTGCATCAAATAATGAACAATATCTGAATGCACAGGAAATGGATAAATCTGGCGCTGCTGTTTTGGTTAAAAATGAGGATATTGAAGGCAGATTATATGATCTAATCGAAGAATTGATCAATAACAATGAAAAATTAAATGCTATGTCTCAAAAAGCATTGTCTTTAGGCAATCCAAAAGCAAGCGAAGAGATTGCAGATACAATAATAAAACAGCTAATGAATTAATATTTAATTTCTTAAATTTAATTATTAACTATTATCAAACAAATACTGCAATAGTATGTATTTTTATTAAAATTAGATAATATATTTATATTAGTTTTTTATTATATTATTTTTTTGTATTTTAGTACTGAAATTATATAAAATTGTATTTATTTTTTTAGTTTTAGGATAAATATATGAAAATATTAATCATCGAATCCGATAAACGGATAACTCAATATTTAGCTTTGGCATTAGAAAAAGAAGAAAATTTTCAAGTAACAGAATGTCATTGCGGCGCTAAAGGTTTAAAACTTGCTCAGAATGAAAAGTTTGACATTTTACTGCTTGAAATTGCGCTTCCAAAAGTGGATGGTTTTTCTATAATTAGCAAATTGAGGGAAATAGGCAGTGATTTACCTATTATAGTATTATCTACACAGTTATCATTGGAAGAAAAAGTATCTGTTTTGAGACTTGGAGCAGACGATTATATCTGCAAGCCATTCCATATAGAAGAAGTTAAGGCAAGAATTTATAATTTAAGGCGGCGTTGCTGCAACTCAGACAGAAATATACAGGTTGATGATTTAGTATTAAATACTGTTACGCATATAGCTTATAAGAATAATATTCCTATAGAGCTGTCTCAAAAAGAATATCTATTGTTGTGTTATTTTATGCAAAATGTAAATAAGATTTTAACTAGACAGGATATTCAAAATAATATTGACAAAGAACCGTTTGATATTAAATCTAATTTAATTGATGTTTATGTAAAGAGGCTGAGGAATAAAATCCAATCTTCAAAGAATGGACCTGATTATCCTTATATTAAGAGTATTAGGGGAATTGGTTATAAGATGATAACGAAATTTTAATGTTAATTTATTGCAATAAAATTAGATAATCAAATTATTTAATAAAAAATATATTTATATTGCTTTTATTGAAATATATATAATTAGTTAGCGTATTATATATAAAATATATTTCATTTTTTTATTTACATATTTAGGTTAAACTATAAATGAGAAAATGGCAGATAGAAGATGCAGCTGAGTTATATAATATAAACGGCTGGGGAGCTGGTTATTTTAAAATTAATTCAAAAGGCAATGTTACTGTTACTCCAAAAATGAATGGAGTAGAGGTTGATTTGAAAGAATTAATAGATGAATTGCAGCTTCGAGATGTTTCGACACCTGTATTATTAAGATTTCCTGATATTTTGGATACAAGAATTGAAATGGTATCTAAATGTTTTCAGAAAGCGGCAAAACAATATTCTTATAATGCAGAAAATTTCATCATTTATCCAATCAAAGTTAATCAAATGAAGCCTGTGGTTGAAGAAATACTTAATCACGGCAGAAAATTTAATATGGGATTGGAAGCTGGCTCTAAACCAGAACTTCATGCTATTTTAGCTGTAAGTACTGATGAATCTTTGATTATATGTAATGGATACAAGGATGATGATTATATTGAGTTGGCATTGTTAGCCCAAAAGATGGGCAGGAATATTTTCATTGTAGTAGAAAAACCTAATGAAGTAAAACGAATAATAGATATTTCAAAAAAAATAAAAATAAAGCCAAATATCGGCCTGCGTATTAAATTGTCAAGTTCTGGAAGTGGAAAATGGGAAGACAGCGGCGGTGACAAAAGCAAATTTGGTTTGACATCAAGTGAAGTATTGCAGGTTATTGATATACTTGACCAAAACAATATGAAGGAAGCTGTAAGGCTTATTCATTTCCATATTGGCAGTCAAGTAACTAAAATTAGACGTTTTAAGACTGCTTTCGGCGAAGCAGCAAATTTCTATGTACAAATCAGGAAGTTAGGTTGTAATGTAGATTATGTTGATATAGGCGGCGGACTTGGCGTTGATTATGAAGGCATTCGTTCTTCAAGCAGTACCAGCAGTATTGATTATTCTATTCAAGAATATATGAATGATGCTATTTTTAATATTGTTGATGCTGCAAATAAAAACAATCTTCCTCATCCTAATATTATCAGTGAAAGCGGTCGTTCATTAACTGCTCATCATGCTATACTTGTTGTTGATGTATTGGATGAAGCGTCTATGCCAAAAATGGCTGAAGATTTTGAATTAAAAGAAGAACACCATGAACTTGTAAAAGAATTATATGCTATTTGGGATAATTTGCCGACAGGCGGGACAATATCCACTGGCAGAATTATTGAATCTTGGCATGATGCGCAGCAAATAAGAGAAGATTCTTTGGATATGTTTAGATTTGGCAATTTAGACTTGGAAACTCGCGCAATTATTGAAAAATTATATTGGGCGATTGCTGCTGAGATGTACACTCTTATTTCTGAATTAAAGCATCAAACTGAAGAAGTGAGAAATTTGGCAAAAATATTAACTGATAAATATTTCTGTAATTTCTCTTTATTCCAGTCTTTGCCTGATACTTGGGCAATAGATCAATTATTCCCGATTATTCCAATTCACAGACATACTGAAAAACCTGATAAAGTTGTTACTTTACAGGATATTACTTGTGATTCTGACGGCAAGATAGATAATTTTGTTACTACATCTAATTTGCCGAATGCGCTGCCTGTTCACAAGCTAAAACATAATGAACAGTATTTTATCGGAGTTTTCCTTGTAGGCGCTTATCAAGAAATACTTGGAGACCTTCATAATTTATTCGGTGATACTAACGCTGTTCATGTTACTGTTGATGACAACGGCTATAATATTAAACAAATTATTTATGGTGAAACAGTAGCGGAAGTATTGGAATATGTACAGTATAATCCTAAAAAATTAGCCAGAAATGTTGAAACTTGGGTAACTGCAGCCGTCAAAGCTGGTAAACTTACCATGCAGGAAGGCAAGGAATTTTTGTCTATTTATAGATCTGGATTATTCGGCTATACTTATTTGGAATAATTTATAATATAGAATTAAAATAGAATTTATATATTAATATATATTTTGTGAGAAATGAAAAACTATAATACACAAATAGAAGCGGCAAAAAAGGGTATAATTACTCCTGAAATGAAATTAGTCGCTGAAAAAGAAAACTTTAACGTTGATAAATTAATGCAGCTTGTTGCATTAGGACAAATTACAATACCTGCAAATATTAATCATACTTCTTTATCTGCAGAAGGAATAGGCAAAGGACTTCGTACTAAGATAAATGTAAATCTTGGTATATCAGGCGATAGCAGGAATTATGATTTAGAGATGGAAAAAGTCAAATTAGCGATATCTTTTGGCTGTGAATCTATTATGGATTTAAGCAATTACGGAAAAACAAATGTATTCCGTCAAGAACTTATTAAGATGTCGCCTGCTATGATAGGTACTGTACCTATGTATGATGCTATTGGATACTTAGAAAAAGATTTATTAGATATAACTGCGCAGGATTTCTTGACTGTCATCGAAGCTCATGCTAAAGAAGGCGTGGATTTCCAAACTATTCATGCTGGCATAAATAGACGCACGATTGAAGCATTTAAGCGTGAAAAACGTTTAACTAATATTGTTTCAAGAGGCGGTTCTTTATTGTTTGCATGGATGGAGCTTACAGGAAATGAAAATCCATTCTTTGAATATTATGATGATGTTTTGGATATCCTTCATAAATATGATGTTACTATCAGTATTGGTGATGCTATGAGGCCGGGTTGTACTAATGATAGTACTGATGCTGGACAAATAAGTGAATTGATAGAAATTGGCAATCTAACTAAACGCGCTTGGGATAGAAATGTACAAGTATTGGTTGAAGGGCCGGGACACATGGCTATGAATGAAATAGAAACAAACGTTACTATTCAAAAACGTATATGCCATAACGCTCCATTTTATGTTTTAGGTCCTCTTGTTACTGATATTGCGCCGGGATATGATCATATTACTTCCGCCATCGGTGGAGCAATAGCAGCAGCAGCAGGAGCTGATTTCTTATGTTATGTTACTCCTGCAGAACATTTAAGACTTCCTGATCTAAATGATGTGAGAGAGGGTATTGTTGCTTCTAAAATCGCCGCTCACGCTGCTGATATCGCAAAAGGCATTCCTAATGCAAGAGATATAGACAACAAAATGAGCGATGCAAGAAGAAGAATTGAATGGGAAGAAATGTTCTCATACGCTATCGATCCTGAAAAAGCAAGAAGATATTTTGAAAGCATTCCACCTTCTGAACGTCATACTTGTTCTATGTGCGGCAAAATGTGCGCTATGAGAACTACTAATAAAATTCTTGCTGGTGAAAAAGTTGAATTTTGCTCTGAAAAATAGTTTTTTTTATAGTATAAATTAGTATTTATGATTGCACAGATTACTGGAAAAATTATTTCTAAGAAAACAACAGAAGTTGTTGTTTTATGTTCTGGCATTGGGTTTTTATTATCGTCTCCGATTTCCACTATGGAAAAGCTGCCAGATATTGGTGAAACGGTAACATTGCAGACTTTATTGATACCAAAAGAAGATGCTATGCTTTTATTTGGTTTCTATACTGATCAAGAGAGAGAAATATTTAAATTATTAATGACTGTTTCTGGTATTGGTCCAAAATCTGCTCTTGGCATTTTGTCTTCAATCAGTATTCCTGAATTTTGTTCTGCTATAAATACTAACAATTTAGCTTTATTAAAAAAGATGCCGGGTATAGGTCCAAAGACTGCTGAACGTATTTTAGTAGAATTAAGAGACAAATTACCTAATTTTGAACAATCAGAATCCGCAGGAGATCACGAAGATATACTTTCTATTGCTCAAGATGCTGTTAATGCTCTTGTAACATTAGGATTCCTTAGAGCAAAAGCTGATAAAGAGGTTAGACAGGTTCTAAAAGAAAATGACAATAACTTAACAATAGAACAAATTATTAGTATCGTTTTGCAAAAAAATAAACATTAATTTTGATACTTGATGGAAGCAGTAAATGAGAAGAAGTACTTTTATAATTGTTTTTATTTTATTTATTATCAATCTTGATTTTTTATATTCTCAATTCCCGCAAATTACATTTAAGCCAAGTAAGGGAACAGAATTAACAAGTGAAGATGTTGATAATATTCTAAAAGAAAATAATTTGGCAAGAGACGATAGATTTGAATGTATTATTGATAATTCCGTTGTTAAAATTAAAAGCAGCGCTTTTTCTGAATGCAAAGGTATGCAGAAAGTTGTTTTTTCTGAATCTTTGAATGAGATTGGAAGCTCTTCTTTTAAACATTCTTCTGAATTAACTACAGTTGTATTTCCATCTAATTCTAAATTAAATAAAATTGATTCATCTTGTTTTAGAGGTACTTCTATTGAAGAGGTTGTTTTTCCAAAAACATTAAAGAAAATCGGCAGTTTCTTGTTTAATGAAGTTTTAGATATTACATTGCAAAAATTGGCGTTTCAATCAAAAGAACCGCCTGTTTTTGAAACTGGATTTGTTGTCAGCTTAACGGATTATATTATGGCTGATACGCCTTTGATTGTTAATGTTCCAAAAGGTTCAAAAAAGAAATATATTAACAGCATTAAAAAAAGTGTTGAAAAAAGCGGTTTGAAATTTCAACCAGAATCTATTAATATTATTGAAGAATAATAAAAATATAA
>JAFRQN010000261.1 GCA_017428585.1 Bacteroidota bacterium
AAAGGAAAGATGTATTTTCAAAAGAAGATAATGATTGGTTTTCTGGAGCAGATTTATTTAATTCAATACACACATTAACAAAAGAGTATATAATCAGAAATGAATTACTTTTTAATATAAACGATACTCTATCTGAAGAACTATTCTTAGAATCAGAAAGAAATTTAAGAGCTACAGAATTATTTACTAATGTTAAAATAGAATTAGAAGAGGTTTCAAACAATCTATTTGATGTTTATGTTGTAACTAAAGATAGATGGAGTTTATTCCCATCTATTCTTTTTGGAAGCTCAGGAAAAGATCTACAATATGGAGCAAAATTAGAAGAATTTAATTTATTAGGAACAGGTACATATTTAGTTTTCAGCGGATTATACAGAAATGAATATGATATTGGTTGGGAAGGTGAATTTGGATTAAAAAATAAAAGAATTTTTGGAACAAACTTTAATGTTGAATTTGATCTTTTGAGCAATAGTTTTTTGACGAAACAAAATCTTAAAATTGAAAAGCCGTATAGAACATTTCACTCAAAAAATGCTTATGGTGTATCTTTTCAAAAGAATTTTGGAAAAGAAATGTTCTTAAATAATCCTGAAAAATTATTTCAGGAAATAGAGGCAATTCCTATAAGAGAACAGGTATATCAAGGCTGGTATTCTCAAGCATGGCTTGTTGATGAATCTCATGTTTATTTTACTGGATTGGTTGAGTATGACAAGGTAAACAGAGGTTATGAAATATTTCAGCGTGCTTATGATAATCAAGGAAAAATTTTAGCAGGTTTTTCTTCATCATTGCAGAATTTCTATGCTGTTGAATGTATCAATTCATATAGTATAGAAGATATTGAAGATGGCGGCTGGGGTACTGTGATACTTGGAAAAACTTTTCCTATTGCTCATTATGGCGGAGAACGTGGATTTTTCTATACTGCTGCACAGGGTGAACGGTCAATTTTTACCAAAAATTTATATTTATTTGGACAGGCATCTGGTGCAAGCTCATTCCGTGATGGTTATGCAAAATATACATTCCAATCTTTTGTTGGCAAAGGGTTCTATAGATTTAACAATAAATTATTGTTTGCAGCTCAAATTCAAGAACAAGCAGTGTGGAGCTGGCCTAAATACAGACAGTTGATTTTAGATGAAACACGTGGCCTGCGTGGTTATAATATAGGAGGTTTTGCGGGAGATAATAGATTAATATCTAATTTTGAATTAAGATATTTTCCAGGCTGGCAGTTGTTTGTGTTCAAATTGTCAGGTGCTTTATTTTATGATATAGGCTCTGTATGGAACAGAACTGTAGAAATTTTTGAATCAAAATTCTATTCGTCGTTAGGAGCAGGAATTAGATTGCATTTTACTAAATCGAATAATCCGTTGCATACAATACGAATTGATTTCCCTTATAATTTTCATACAAAAAGTTTTGCTGTTTCATTTGGTTCAAGTCAATACTTTGAAGCATTTAGCAAACATCAATTTAGACTTCCTGAAATGTTTGGAACAGAGTTCGATTACGAATAAAATTATATATTTTTTAATATTTCTATATTATTTATTATTTGTATTTGGTTGCTTCTTTGAATCGTATGGCAGTTCAATAGCAAAGGTTGTTCCTTTTTTCAATGTAGATTCTTTAACGTATACTTTTCCATTGTGGTATTCTTCAATAATGCGTTTTACTAAATTTAATCCAATTCCCCAACCACGTTTTTTAGTAGTAAAACCAGGTTCAAATATTTGAAATCTCATCTTCTTTGTCATTCCTTTGCCTGTATCTTTTACAAGTATTAGCAATTTTTTACTTGATAATTCATGTGTAGAAATATCTATTTGTCCATTTTGACCTTCCATAGCTTCTGCTGCGTTTTTGATTAAATTTTCAAATACCCAGGTCATAAGCATATTGTTGGCGTATATTTGTGTTCGACCGCTAAATGATTTTGATATGGTAACTTTGTTTGATATATGAGGCAGTCTTTTTTCATAATATGATGTAACTTCTTCTATTGTTTTATCTATATCTATCATTTTTTTGTCAGGCAGGGAGCCTATTTTGGAAAATCTAATAGCGATAGTATTCAATCTATTTAAATCATTTTCTATTTCATTTGCTGCATAATCAATCATGGATGGATCATCTTTGTTGGTCTTTAGTATCTCAAGCCAAGCCAATAAACTTGATAATGGGGTTCCAAGTTGATGTGCTGTTTCTCGTGCCATTCCAATCCATATTTTTGATTGTTCGTTGTTTCTTTCTGCAGCAAGTGCAAAATATCCAATACCAATAATAGCTGATATTAATATTAAAGATATAAATGGAAAATACTTTAGCATTTCAATTAGATTAGAGTGTGAATAATAGAATTTGCTGATTACATTTCCTTCATGATCATAAACTAATATAGGCTTGTATGATTTTTCCATATCTTTTATAAGATTAAGCAGATATTCTCTTTGTTCTTCTTGAGTTTTGTATTTTTCAACATCTGTATTTAATGTATATAAGGAATAATCCTGCAAAGGTTCTCCATTAATGTCTGTTGTAACGATAGGAAATGCTATTGACGGAGTTATACTTTCCAAAAAGAAAAACATTTCTTCATAATTATTTGCATCTGGCGATAAATAAAAATGATAGATCTGTACGTATGACTGCATGATAGTTTTTTCTCTGTCAATCAAATGTTTTATCAATATATTTGTATATAGAATCATTCCAATAAATACGCTTACTATTGATACGAATAAAATTATTTTTAATGTAAGTTTAAATATAGGTGATGATAACTTGGGTGTTCTGAATATCATAAAATAAATGTTAATTATTTCAAAAAAAATAACTATATTTAAAATCTTTGTGATTTAATTTTATTATTCAAAAATAATAAAATTAAATGTATTTTAATAAATTTATTAATAAATAATTTTAGTAAAGGTGCTTCGTCATAGATTATATATTTTTTTATTGCTGATTATC
Source organism: Bacteroidota bacterium (assembly GCA_017428585.1). Taxonomy (GTDB): domain Bacteria; phylum Bacteroidota; class Ignavibacteria; order Kapaibacteriales; family UBA2268; genus JAAYTD01. The sequence goes on from JAFRQN010000261.1 coordinate 2,992, forward strand.
TGTATAATATGCATGCCGTTTCGTTCTATAGCAAATAATACGGAAGGTTGTGAATTTATTTTTTCTATACCTCCTGCTTATGAGGAACAGCAGCACGGCAATTTTATTACAATTTATACTATAGCATTGGAAGACTGCGAAATATCCGTTGAAGTACCTTCTTTGTATCTAAACAAAAAAAAAGCAAAAAAATATGAAAATTTAGTTTTTCAGATTGATGCTTCTTTTGGTCAGGCGGCAGAATGGAATTCTGAACTTAAATATACAGCTCCAACATTATCCAATATATATAAAAATAGTGCAATAACAGTTTCTTCTGATAAGCCGATTTTATGCTATGTATTATGTCAATACTATTGGACAAGCGATGGTTTTACTGCATTTCCAACTTCGGCTTTAAGCAATGATTATGTTGTATCGTCTTATTCAGATATGGGTGGTCTTTATGGTCATTATTATCCTTCAGAAGTTACGATTAGTGGTGTAATGGATAATACAAAAATTGATTTTATTATTGGAGGAAATCCAGCTACGCAGATAAATTATAGAGATTCGCTTTATTTTTCTGGGGATACAATCGAGATAGAATTGGATAAAAATGATGTTTGTTTATTAATGTCGAGTGGTATATTAAGAGATCATCCTGACTTATCTGGAAGTAGAATTAAATCCAATAATCCTGTTTCTGTAACTTCTGGAAATGTATGTGCTAATATTCCTGTAAAAAATCCTACTTGTGATTATATAGTAACAATGGACTATCCTGTAAAAATATGGGGTAAAGAATACTATATACCTCCTATTACAAAACGCAAGAATAGTCAAATTGTTAGAATATATGCTTGTCAAGATTCAACCATTATTTATCATAATTTTAAACCTATTGATACTTTGTTTAACACTGGAATACAGGATCAAGGTTGGTGTGAAATAAGATTAAATGGAATGAATGAACCAGTTCCTGCTGTAATATCCAGCAATAATCCTATTTATGTAAATTTCTTCTATCCTTCTTGGACAGAGGATTCTACAACATTTAGTGATCCTTTTACGTTATCTATAGTACCGCAGTCTTTTTTTAGCAAGGATGTTATGTTTACAACTCCTCATCAGACAACGTCCAATACTTTTGACAGCAACTATATTAATATAGTTTATAAATCCAGTACAAATGATTCTATACTTCTATCTTATTTTACATTCCAGTTTATAGACGAAGAACAGCAGTTAGAAACTATTAATTTAGATGATATTGAGATAATTTCAAAAGGTATGTTTCCTGAACAAGATGGACATTTTGAAAGATATTTTTATATTACTCTTAAGCTGCCTAAGCTTGGACAATATTACATTACTGGACAAAAACTATTTTCATGTTATCTATTTGGCTGTTCTGATTTTGCTGCCTATGGAGTACAGACATTTCCTATAGATATTTTCTTGAAACGAGATGATATTGAAGCACCAGGTATGTTTGCTGAATTTAGCTGCGAGGGTACAGTTGTGAATGGATATATTAAAGATTTGCCTGAAGATGAAAATATACGATCAAATCTGAATAATATAGTTTTTATGGAAAATGAAAGCAAAAATGTAGACTTTTCATATTTTCCTTTTACATCAGGTATTTCTTCTGAAACACTTTGGAATTTAAACGTAATTGATATAAAAAACGATGCCAACGCTGTGATAAAGCTTTCTGATATGGCAGGCAACGAAGAAACCTATAATTTTAAGTATTATGGATTAAATGGATTGCAGCTGCAGCCTGTAAGAAATTCTATATGCTTAGATTATTATGGTACAGATTCTCTTATTTATAATTTATATAATCCAAAGGATACTATTTTTAGAATAAAATTGAATGTTAATTCTAATAATTTAAAAATAAAATCCTCAACTAATATAGAATTAAAGCCTAAATCATTTGAACAAATAGTTTTGGAAGTAAAGTATAATTCTGATGAAACTGATGCTTTTCTTGTTGTTGAAAAATGCAGCGGGCAGGATACTATTTGGCTTCATATTGATTATCATTTAATTCATTATCCTGTAAATGTTGTTATTTTACCGACTAAAGATATATACAGCGTTGGTGATACTGTTTATTGTGATGTAGTTCTAAATACTGATGCTGATATAGAAGAATTGGATAAAATAAAAAGTATTGATATAGAATTTGAATTATGTAATGTTTTTGCTCATATAAATAAGTCTGATTTTATAAATATAAGCGATAAAAATTTGGTTATAGAAAATATAGATTTCTATAACGATATGGAAAAACTTTCAACAAAATGTTTTGTAACTCTGACTTCTAATAATGGTATTTTTACCAAGGTAAAGGATAATAAATTGAGTTTGTGTTATTTAAAATTTTTATTGGCGCTGCCTAATATGACATATAATAGTTATGGTGATAACTTCTCAATTAAAGATGAATACTATATGTTAAAAATAAATTCTTCTATTATGTCTGATTTCGTTCCATGTATAAGTTTTTATAATATAGACAATGAAATAAAAATAGAGCAGATTTGTGCAGATAATTTAATGAATATAAATATATTAGATAATCCTTTAGAACTAAATATAATCAGTAATAAAACGATATCTTACTCAATATCTTCTGAATCATATATAGAGGTTAAAATATATGATTCTATGGGCAGTCTGATCGCTATTCCTTTAACAGAAACACAAAAAACTGGTCAATATAATATTGATATATCATCTTTTAATTTGTCGTCAGGCGTATATTTTTGTGAAGTTATACTAAACAATAGTTTGAGAAAATTTAAAAGTTTTATAAAATTATAAAAAAATAATTCTTTTTATTTACTAAGAAAATGTTTATTTTTAAATTTATTTAATTTGCGGATTTTGATATTTTTTTCAATAAAATAATATGAAATACATATACTTAATACAACGATTATTTATTATTCTGTTTTTTTTAATTTTTGTATTTAGTAATAGAGGGTATTGTCAGAATGGGGTTGTTCCTCCAGGATTAACTTTAGAATTAAAAAATGTTAGTAGTCAAATAAAAGCAAATGTTGAATTTATAACTTTTGATCCTGTTGTTAAGTCTATATTTTTTGAGAAAAATAGCAGTGAACTGCCTAATTATTTATTGAAGAAAAAAATAACTGCTAAGGATTTTATAAATAAAAGTATTGTTGATAAATCAAAATATATATTGTCTTATATTGTAAATACTTTATTAGATAATAAAAATGCTGTCGTTGTTTTGGAGGGTTTGACTGTATCTGATGAGACGGCGAATGGCAATGCTAATAAATTAGCTAATGAAAGAGTTGATGCAGTAAAAAAAGCCATTATAAATTTAGGAATAGATGAAAAAAGAATTGTAGCTGCAAAATCGAAACAGCCAATAAAATTAATTAACAACTGTAAGGAAAGGCAGGAAGATAATCAAAGGGTTGATTTTTATTTTAAGGGAATTAATGATAATAAATCGTATTATCAGAAAATAAACAAGGCAAGATTATTCAGTAAAAGACAATATGCAGCGAGGATAATGAATACAAGATTTGAGGGTGATTTGTATTCAACATTAGCAGATAGTGCTATACTAATTTCTCCTGGTTTAGAAAAAAAACTATATTCATTTTATATAGATAAAGATATAAAAAATCTA
>JAFRQN010000262.1 GCA_017428585.1 Bacteroidota bacterium
AACTTAATATTATAGATTTTGAACGTGGTACAAAAGTTTCTGGTGGAGGTTTTGCATTTTATGTAGGAAAAGGTGCTAAATTAGAACGTGCTATTATCAATTTTTTTCTAGAATTTCACATAAATAATCACCATTATACTGAATTAATGCCTCCTTTTATAGTAAATAGAAATTCTATGTTAGGAACAGGTCAACTACCAAAAATGGCTGAAGATATGTATCATTGTACAACAGATGATATGTTTTTAATCCCTACTGCAGAAGTTCCATTAACTAATTTTCATAATGGTGAAATTTTAAATTATTCCGACTTCCCAATAAAGTATTGTGGATATTCACCTTGTTTCCGTCGTGAAGCAGGAAGTTATGGAAAAGATACTCGTGGATTTTTAAGAGTACATCAATTTAATAAAGTTGAGTTAGTTAATTTTGTAGCTCCAGAAGATTCTTTCAATCAATTAGAACTACTAGTTACCGAAGTAGAACATGTTTTACAAGCCTTAGAATTACCTTATCGAGTCATATTACTTTGTAGCGGTGATACAAGTTTTTCAAGTGCTAAAACATACGACCTTGAAGTATGGGCTGAAGGTGAACAAAAATTTTTGGAAGTTTCATCTTGCTCGAATTTTTGTGATTTTCAGGCTAGACGAGCAAATATTCGATTTAAACGAAAAGGAGATGCAAAACCAGAATTCTTACATACATTAAATGGTTCTGGATTAGCAACATCAAGAATAATGGTTGCTATAATAGAAAATTATTATAAAGATGGTAGATTATATATTCCTAAAGTATTACAAAACTATTGCGGTTTCGAATATATTTAATATGTACTAAATATACGATATAAAATGCTTTTTCTATTTTGGCACAGTTTATGTATATAGTATGTATAGCTTAAATACATAGACAGAATGTTGCTTTTTATAGACAACATGTCATTAAAGGACAAAATGTCATTTAATATAAAAAAGAAAGTTATTTTTATAAATTATATTAATTAAATACATATTTTTTTCGGAGATATAATATGAATTTGACTCCATTGCACGATAGAATTATCGTAAAACCAGCTCCAGCTGAAGAAACAACAAAAAGTGGTATTATTATTCCTGATACAGCAAAAGAAAAACCTTTACAAGGAGAAATTATAGCTGTTGGAAAAGGAAGAATTGATGATAATGGAAAGCTTATTCCAATGCAATTAAAAGTTGGAGATAATGTACTTTATGGTAAATATGCAGGTACAGAAATTACAATTGAAGGTAATGAATTCTTAATGATGAAGGAATCAGATGTATTTGCAATTATAGGATAATTTAACAAACTATCAAAAATTTTTTAATAACAAATTAACCAAAAAGGATAAAAATGTCAGCAAAAATAATAAAATTTAATGTTGAAGCTCGTGCAGCATTAAAATTAGGAGTAGACCAATTAGCAGATACTGTTAAGGTTACACTTGGTCCAAAAGGACGTAATGTAGTTATAGAAAGAAAATTTGGTGCGCCTTTAATAACAAAAGATGGTGTATCTGTAGCAAAAGAAATAGAATTAGAAGATCCTATCGAAAATATGGGTGCAGCAATGGTTAGAGAAGTTGCTTCAAAAACAAGCGATGCTGCAGGAGATGGTACAACAACTGCAACAGTTTTAGCACAAGCTATTTATCGTGAAGGATTAAAAAATGTTACTGCAGGTGCAAATCCAATGGATTTAAAACGTGGTATAGATATCGCCGTACAAACAGTAAAAGAACAATTAAAATCAATCAGTCGTGAAGTTGGCGGTAAAACAGAAATTGCACAAGTTGGTACTATTTCAGCAAACAATGATGCAGCTATTGGTAATTTAATAGCTGAAGCAATGGAAAAAGTTGGAAAAGACGGTGTTATAACAGTAGAAGAAGCTAAAGGTATGGATACTACAATGGAAACTGTAGAAGGTATGCAGTTTGATCGTGGTTATCTTTCTCCTTATTTTGTTACAGACACAGAAACAATGGAAACTGTTTTAGAAAATCCTTGTATTCTTATCTATGACAAGAAAATTTCTTCTATTAAAGAATTATTACCAATCTTAGAAAAAACATCACAAGCTGGTAGAGCATTAATGATAATCGCTGAAGACATTGAAGGCGAAGCTTTAGCAACACTTGTTGTAAATAAATTGCGTGGAACATTGCGTGTAGCTGCTGTTAAAGCTCCTGGTTTTGGAGATAGACGTAAAGCTATGTTAGAAGATATAGCTGTTCTTACTGGTGGTACTGTAATTTGCGAAGAAAAAGGTTATAAATTAGATCAAGCCAATCTTGCACAACTTGGTACTGCTACACGTGTAACAATTGATAAAGATAATACTACTATTGTTGAAGGAGCTGGTTCTTCTTCTGACATTAAAGCTCGTATTAATGAAATTAAAGCTCAAATTGAACGTTCTACTAGTGATTATGATAGAGAAAAATTACAAGAGCGTCTTGCTAAACTTAGCGGAGGTGTTGCAGTTTTACGTATAGGTGCTGCTACTGAAGTTGAAATGAAAGAAAAGAAAGCAAGAGTTGAAGATGCTTTACATGCAACACGTGCTGCAGTTGAAGAAGGAATTGTTCCTGGTGGTGGTATTGCATATATTAGAGCTATCAATGCTCTTGAAAATATTAAAAATGACAATAATGACCAAAAAACTGGTATTAATATAGTAAAAAGAGCAATAGAAGAACCTATTAGACAAATTGTTACAAATGCAGGTCTTGAAGCTTCTGTTGTTTGTAATAAAGTAAAAGAAGGCGAAGGTGCTTTTGGGTTCAATGCTTCAAATGAAACTTACTGTGATTTATTTAATGCAGGTGTAATAGATCCTACAAAAGTTACACGTGTTGCTTTAGAAAATGCTGCTTCTGTAGCTGGATTACTTCTAACAACTGAAGCAACTATTTATGATAAACCACAAAAAGAAACACCAATGCCTCCAATGCCAGGTGCAGGAATGGGTGGTGGAATGGATATGTATTAATAGTGATTTAATACTATTTTCATTCAAAATAAAAAATAAGGCAATGAATTTTTTCATTGCCTTATTTTTTTATATTTTAAATTTATTTTATCAAAAATAATCATTTTTTATTATATCATATATAAAATAAACAATATTTGGAATTAGCATACTGCTAATAAGAACTAAAGGAATTATATGTTCTAAATCAGAATTTAACAATGCTTGCGGATACAGATTTAATCCAATATTTATTACTAACATTTCTTTCCAAAAACAAGGATGAGAAGATATCAATATCCTTTTTTTATGTTTTATGACTAAAACTATTATAGATATTATATATATTATAAGTAAAAAAATAAGAGCAAAACTATCTTTTATTAAATATATTTTTAGCAAACTATTTCCACTAAACATTTTTTCTAATTCATTTATTATATTAATCAATAAAATATTAGAACTAAAAAATATATATTCACATAATACATAAATTCCTATAAATAAAAACATAATTAGTGTAAAAAATCCACCCTGAATAAAACCTCGTATTGCACGTTTTTTTAAGGGCAAGTGTAATCCTTCTACATCTGCCAATCCAGCCCAAAATATAGCCCAAAAATACATTCCATATATAAAAGATGCCATATCAATTCTAATAATAGCTAATAATCCTATTAAAAAACTTAAAGGAATAATTCTTTTAATATATTTCATATCATCATAAAACCAAAATAATGTAAGAGCAGCTAAAAAAATAATAGTAATTGATATAGAAGTTAGAATAGAAATTGAAGAAACGTAATTAAGACATAATAAAGATATA
>JAFRQN010000263.1 GCA_017428585.1 Bacteroidota bacterium
GGTAGATTTTATATCCTTCTAAATTATTCATTCAAAAAATTCATTATTAAATCAATTAATACCTCTTTTTCTTTTGGATTTGATTCTGCAATTAAAAGTGTTAATGCTGCTAATGTATTATTATCAATTGTTTGCTTTCCGTCCTTATATAAAATATCATAAAAGTTTAAGAAATATATAAATAATGTTGCTGCAATACGTTTATTGCCATCCGCAAATACATGATTTTTTACAATTAAATATAGGAAATTTGCTCCTTTTTCTTCTATACTTTTATAAATATCTTGTCCTGCAAAACTTTGATAAATATTTCCTATTATTGATTCTAATCCTCTATCTCTTTCAACTGCAAATAAACTGCTTTCTTGATTAAACCTTAATTTTTCAATAATTTCTAAACAATCTTCATATTTAATCATTCGTTCATCAGTATTTCCTTTAATTTTCTTTAATGTTCTGTGATCATAATCATCTAATAAATCTAATGCTTTTGAATATCCTCCAATAACTTTTAATATTTCTTTTGCATCATCACCTTCTAAACGTTTATCAATTCTATTTGCAATATCAATTAATTTAACTGTTTTTTCTAAATATTCTAATCTTCTTTGATTTACAGCGTAGCCTTTTAACATATAGTCTTTTAATATTTTATTAGCCCACTTTCTGAAAACAATACCATTATTTGATTTAACCCTATATCCGATACTTATAATCATATCTAAATTATAATAATCGACTAAATGAGTTTGTATTTTTCCTTCAATAGCACCATGTTCAGTGGTATTCTCAAATTTTGCGACAACCACTTCATCTTTTAGTTCCTCCTTCAAAGCATTATTGATATGCTTTCTAATTGTTTTATAGTCTCTGTCAAATAATATTGCAATTTGTTCAGTATTAAGCCAAACAGTTTCATCTTTTAAGTTTACTTCTAATTTTACTCCTTGGTTTTCAAATAAAATAATTTCATTCTTTTTTTCGCCCATAAGAACACATCCTTTTCAATATATTTAGTTCTTACAATATATATTAGTACTTTTAAAATCCATTATTTACTATTTGCGAACTATTGTTTTTATTGTATTAGATATTATGATATTTGTCAACAAATTTCAAAAAAATCCAAAAAGGATTTTTATAATATTTCTAAAAATGTCCACCTCTTTGCCTATAAAGTGGTGGACAAAAAATGGCCCAGTATCAAAGTTTTGTGCAAAATGGAATAGGAGTAAAATATAGAATACCCATTTTGAGTATCCCCTTTCAAAATCAGCTATTCTTTGCTATAAGCTCGTTTTAGCTGTTTTTTATATACAATAAACTACATTACTTTTATATTAAAACTCCTTAAAATCGATTCTGGAGCTTCAATATTTTGTGTTATGTCTGGTTGGATTTTTTTTCATTATTGTAACCTAATATTTTATAAAAAAATTATATAACTTCAGATTATTTTTTCAAAAATTCGCAAATTCTTAATTTTAAGCATTTTGCTTTATTTTTCAGATAACAAACTATATGCCTAATTTTTTAAAACGGCTTAAAATCGATTCTCGTGCGTCGTTTTTTTAGCCATTTTTCAGCATTTTTAAAAGATGCCTAAAATTAAGCGTTTCAATAAGAATTACATCATAATTATAAGATTTTATAAATTGAACATTATAATTTAAACATATAACTTGTTAGGTTTTATATAAAAATGTCTTAAAATTTATTTTGATGCGTTCAAAATATAAAATTTATATTATGAATTAATAATCTAAATTTATATAAAGTAATTATAAAACTTTTTAATAAATTTAATTTTAAAACTCAATTAAC
>JAFRQN010000264.1 GCA_017428585.1 Bacteroidota bacterium
GGAAATTCTCTTTATACGGCAAGGGAAATTGGAGGAGAGCTGTTTTCTATTCCTAAGGTTTTGAGGGAGAATAAATCAGAGTATAGAGATGAGGATGCTATCGGTATAGTATTTCCTACATACGGTCATTCTGTTCCTAAAATTGTTGTTGAGTTTATTAGAAAGATAAAACTTACTGCACCATATATTTTTGTTGTTATGACAAGCAGTCATGAAAATGGAGATGCTGTATCTTTTTTTGCAAAGACTGCTAAAAAATATGGAACTATCATTAATTACGGCTGTTCTATTTATATGCCTGGAAATCATATTCCAATAGCTGATATTGCAGCTGAAAAAGCAATGGATAAAAAGATAGATGAACAGATTGCAGCGTTAAAATCAGATATTGAAAAACACAGGATGGGTGTTCCTAATGGAAGTACTAAACATGCACTTATCCGAAATTTGATTGCATGTGTACATAAAGCAAAAAAAGATGACTGTACTATCTTTACTGTTTCAGAAGATTGTATAGGCTGTGGAACATGTACAAATGTATGTCCAAGAGGAAATATCACAATTCAAAATAAGCGTCCGGTATTTGGAACAATCTGTGAAGGTTGTCAAGCATGTGTTCATATTTGTTCTAAAAAGGCAATTAAAGTAAGAGGTGATAGGAATCCAAATGAACGCTACCGTAACGAGCATATAAAAATTGCAGAGATTATTCAGGCTAATAATATTTCAGAGTAACCTACAATATTTTAATTTTGTCAGATTAGTTGATGCTTTGAATAAATATGTTGTTAATTATATTTTAATAATTAATAAAATAATCTTATATTGCATTAATTAATAACTGATTATTTTTATCATTTTGTTTTTATTAATACATCTAAAACTATTATGAATGTTAAAGCAGTACAGAGTTTTATAGATAAATGGTCTAATAAAGATAATTTTAGTGAAATTAGTTCTACACAGTTGTTTTGGCTTGAACTGCTTAGTCTGTTTGACGTAGAAAAACCAACTGAATTTATTGAGTTTGAAAAACCTGTTACTCTTGATAATAATCATTTTGGAAGAATAGATGCGTATATTGCTGAAACTAAAGTTCTAATTGAACAAAAAAAGATAGGCGTTGAACTTGACAAACTATCTGCTGATGGGAAATGGACGCCTTATCAGCAGGCTAAAGAGTATTCCAATGCTCTGCCGTTAGATCAAAAACCGCGCTGGATTATTACCTGCAATTTTAGTGAATTTCATATTTATGATATGAACTCTGCGCGTCCTGAAAAGAGCAAACAGGTTGTGCTGTTGAAAAATTTAGCTAAAGAATATAATAAATTGAAGTTTTTGGTAGATGCAGCAATGAAAAATATCTCTCATGAGATGGAGCTGTCTATCAAGGCGGGTGATTTAGTTGGAAAAATGTATGATCTGCTACTTCCAAGATATAAAAATCCAGATGATCCGCAGACGCTGCAAAGTCTTAATCAGTTGTGCGTCCGTATTGTATTTTGTTTATTTGCTGAAGATGCAGAGTTGTTTTTACATAATACTAAAACGTCATTTCATGATTATTTAGCACCTATCCCCGCTCAATTTCTTCGTGATGCTTTAATTAAATTATTTAATGTTTTAGATACAAAACAGGAAGAAAGGGACGAATACCTGCAGGACGATCTAAAATATTTTCCGTATGTCAACGGCGGACTTTTCAGCAATAAGAATATAGAAATACCGCAGTTTACAGAAGAAATAAAGGAGTTGATTTTACAAAAAGCAAGTGCAGAATTTGACTGGAGCGATATATCTCCAACTATATTTGGAGCTGTGTTTGAATCTACATTAAATCCAGAAACAAGACGCAGCGGAGGTATGCATTATACTTCAATAGAAAATATACATAAGGTTATAGACCCTTTATTTTTAGATGACTTAAAAAATGAATTAAAGAATTGTAAAACAACAAAAGAACTATTAAAATTTCAAGATAAAATAAGTAAATTAACTTTCTTAGATCCTGCCTGCGGGAGTGGAAATTTTCTAACAGAAACATATATTTCTTTGAGGAATTTAGAAAACGATGTTATAAGACAGCTTCAGAAATTAGGGCAGGCTAATTTAATAAATCCAATTAAAGTAACAATTAACCAGTTTTATGGAATAGAAATCAATGATTTTGCGGTATCGGTAGCCAAAACAGCATTATGGATAGCAGAACTTCAGCAGCAGAGAAAAACAAATGAAATCTCGCAAGATTTTGAAATAGAATACCTACCGTTAAAAGAATATAACAATATTAAAGAGGCAAACGCACTTCGGATAGATTGGAATGATGTAATTCAATCTGATAAATTAAATTATATTATTGGGAACCCGCCGTTTGTTGGAGCCTATTTAAATTCTAAAGAACAGAAACAGGAAATAGTAGATCTTTTTGGAAAAATAAAATTATCTAATAGTATAGATTATGTTTCTGGCTGGTTTTATAAAGCATCAGAAATGATGTATAAAAATAATGAAATTCGAACTGCTTTAGTATCAACTAATTCTATTACACAAGGCGAACAGGTTTATCCTATATGGCATACATTATTTGAAAGATTTAATATAAAGATAGATTTTGCTTGGCGTACATTCCGCTGGGATAGTGAAAGCAGCTCAAAAGCACATGTACATTGCGTTATTATAGGATTTTCTTCAAGAGCAAAAGAAAATAAATGTCATCTATATGATGAACAAGGTAGTTATAAAGAATGTAAGAATATAAACCCTTATTTGATAGAAGGTGATGATGTTATTATAGAAAGCAGAGCAAGTACTTTATTTCCTGCTTCTAAAATGATTAGAGGAAATCAAGCTTCAGATGGAGGAAATTTTATTCTAACTACAAAAGAAAAAGAAGATATTTTAAATAAAGATCCAGAATTAACTGTATATATTCGTCCATATATGGGGGCAGAGGAATATATAAAGAATAAAAAACGTTACTGCTTTTGGCTTAAAGGAATTAATCCTTCTATTATAAAAAAACATACTGAATTATATAAGAGAATTGAAGCTGTACGACAAATGAGATTAAATAGTAGTGCTGCACCAACACGTAAAAAAGCAGAAATACCATACGAATTCTTTTTTATTTGTCAGCCAGATACAAATTATATGATAATACCTCGTGTTTCATCAGAAAATAGAAAATATGTTCCTATGGGAATAGTATCTCCAGATATAATAGCAAGTGATAGATGTACTATTATACCAAATGCAACCCTATATAATTTTGGTATATTAATATCAGTAGTTCACATGGCTTGGATGCGGACGGTAACAGGAAGATTAAAAAGTGATTATAATTATTCAGGCAGTATTGTATATAACAATTTCCCATGGATAGAAGATATAACAGAGGAACAAAAAGCTAAAATAGAGAAAACAGCACAAGCTATATTAGATGCAAGAGCGTTATATCCAGACAGCAGCTTAGCAGATCTATATGATGAAACATCAATGCCGGTAGAATTAAGAAAAGCACATAACGCAAATGACAGGGAAGTATTGAAATTATACGGCATGAAATCAGATACAGAAGAAAGCGAAATCGTATCCAAACTATTTAAAATGTACCAAGAAAAGATAAATGAAATAAAGAAGAAATAAA
>JAFRQN010000265.1 GCA_017428585.1 Bacteroidota bacterium
AACATAGAACCATATCCGCCTGTAAATATAACAGGTACAACTTTGCCTGCAAATACATCTTCTTTAATTTGGGTTATAGCATATTCCAAACCACCTAATGTTGCAGACTTGACACCGAAATTTACAGCTCCATAAGTATTGTTGATTATATTATAAGAAGAAATTTCTACACCAACTAACGGCAGCTTAGAAGTAAAGTGATTTAACGCTAAAGCAGATGTATATAACCCAGGCAATATAGCCCCCCCCAATACTTTTTTAGTAACCGATAAAATATTCACAGTAATTGCAGTTCCACAATCTATTGTTATTAATGGTGGTACGATAATTTTTTGAGCAGCAATTAACCCTAATTTTCTGTCGCTGCCCATACCCTCAACATCACTGAAATCTAATATTGTTTGATCTTTTAATAATTCAACAGAATCTATTAATTCTATATTCTTATCATATTTATCATTTATATAATTTACAATTTTAGCCAATTTAGATAATGTTGGATTATTAACAGAAGAATAATATACAGCATCTATGTTGTATTCTAATGCTAAATCTTTTATTATATTTTTATCTAACTTATTATTAACAAACTTATAATTCTCATTACCTATTCTTAATTTAGTACGAGAATTGCCTATATCTATACATGCTAACATATTCTTTTCCTCGCAACAGTTAATATAGAAACACCAAAAGGAAATTTTAAATTACGTTTTATAAAAATATTTTCCGCCTTAAATATTTTAGAAAATAAAACATTCAAAAAATTAGGAACCTGTTCAACAGGCTCTGTTTCTTTCTTTTTCACCTTAAATATTTTATCTAATACTCTCTTTAAAACAGCAGGCAGAAAAAGGAATGTATCAAAATAAGTAGAATAATCGATTTCAAAACCTGTTTTTTTTAACAAATCATTTATTTGTTTTTTTGTATATCGTCTTTTATGCTGATGAACTTCATCATGCTGACTCCACATCCACATATAAGCAGGAACTGTTAAAAAGATTTTTCCTCCATCTTCTAAAATATTATATGCTGTTTTTAATATATCATAATCATCATCTACATGCTCTACAACATCCAGAATGGTAATCGCATCTATTTTATATTCAGACTTAGGAAAGTCCTGTAAGTACATATTATATCTTAATTCCAAACCACGTTTTTTACAATAATCCAATGCTATTGGTGAACTATCTAAACAAATGACATTGTATTTTTCAGCTATTTTAGATGCAAAACCACCAGTTCCACAGCCTACATCGAGAATATTTGAATTTAATGGTAATTTTGCATTATTAACTATATAATCATATATAATTCCATTTCTTGCAACAAACCACCAGTAATTATTTTCTAATTTATAATTTGTATGATAAACAACTTCTTGCATTTATTATTAAAATTTATAATTATAAAATCTTTTTTAATATTTCAAAATACTATTTTTTTTATTTTTTACAAAATTTTTTATATAAATATTAATAACTTTTTTTATTATTTTGCATTATAATATAAAACAAATAAAAAGGATATAGTCTATGAAAATTGCAGTTCCATATAATAACGGAATGATATTCCAACATTTTGGGCATACAAAACAGTTTAAAATTTATGAAATTGCAGATAAAAAGATAATTTCAGAAGAAATCATTGATACTAACGGTATTGGACATTCAATGTTAGTAAATCTATTAGTATCAAAAGGTATTGATTCATTTATCTGTGGTGGAATTGGAGGCTGTGCAAGAACAGGTTTTGCAGAAAATAATATACAATTATTTCCAGGAGTAGAAGGTGAAGCTGACAAAGCTGTAAAAGATTTTCTTTCAGATAATTTAAAATATGATTTAAATAAAATATGCAGCCATCATGATCATAACCATAACTGCAGCCATCATATTCAAATATAATTATTAGAATATCATATAGAGAAAATTATATAACAATAAATTTAAATAATAAAAAAAGTATAAGCAAAGCTTATACTTTTTTATTTTTATTTACTTTCATAAGTTGGAATATACTTTGTAAATTGTTTTAACATTTCATCAGTTCTTATATAATATCTTTTATTTTTATTCAACTTTGCTATTTCATTCATTTCTTCATCAGATAATCTAAAATCTAAGACATTAAAATTATCCTTAACGTGCTCCACTTTTGAAGTACCTGGAATTACAATAAATCCCATTTGTATATGCCATCTTAATATAATTTGGGCATTTGATTTAGAGTATTTTTTCCCAAGTTCCTTAAATATTTTCTCATTTATCAAATTAGCATCACCATGTCCTAAAGGATACCAACTCATTAATTTTATATTCTCAGCATCTATTTTTTTTCTATACTCCTCTTGAGTAAAATAAGGATGTGCTTCATCTTGTGTAACCTGCGGTTTAATTTCACAATTAGCAAGAATATAATCTAATTCTCTCTCACAATTTGATATTCCTATAGATTTTACTTTGCCTTCTTTATATGCTTTTTCAATTATTTTATAACCATTCATATAATTTTCTGATGGTTGATGAATAAATAATAAATCAATATAATCAAGATCTAATCTCTCTAAAGTTTCCTCCACTATATTTTCATTTAAATACTCTGAAACCCATATTTTAGTTGACACAAAAACATCTTTTCGATTAACACCAGAAGCCTTAATTCCTCTGCCTACAGCTCTTTCATTTACATAAGCATTAGCAG
>JAFRQN010000037.1 GCA_017428585.1 Bacteroidota bacterium
TTATCAGCTAAGTCTTTTATTTTATTTGCTACATCTTTAAAACTGAAATGTTCATCAACATGGAAAATGAATGGATTTATATTTTCGTCCTGCGATATTTTCAAAACCAAATCAGGATTAGAAGCAGCAGCATTTGATGGGGCAATGCTCCAATCTATATTTTCGTCAAGATATTTAAGCAGCTCGTTGGTATGCATAACGAAACATTCGTCCTTATCCCCTACCATACATACATTTGGCAATACAAAACCATTTTGTTCAAAGCGTTTGATGTAATAGATTACTTGTATAAGAACTTTTGCTCTTGCAACATTGTTTGTCATAACTTCATTGAATTTATATTCAATGATTAGTTTCAAAACTTTGCCATTGTCAGTTTTTGTATCAACAAATCCGTCACAAGCAAACGGGTATGTAATTCCAGAAGGGAAATAAAGATTTATTCCCTTGTTGTAAACGTCCTCAACCGTGCGTTCAATAACAGCATCTTTTATTCCATCGTAAAACTTGCTTTTGCTCATAAATATCTATATTAACGAAAGGTTAATTGTTAATAATATCATGAATACGAATTAGACCTATCAACTTATTATCACACACAACAGGCAAAACACTTATTTGTTTAGAACCTCGATTTTCCATCAATGCTAATGCTTCAACAAGATATGCTTGTTCACCTATTATTATTGGATTTTTGGTCATAACATCATCCATTATTAATCCTCTAATATCATCGTATTTTTGAAGTATACGTCTAACATCACCATCTGTTATTATACCCAATAATTTTGATTCTTCATCTATGCAGCAACAACAACCAAAAGGTTTTTTTGTCATTTCTATCAAAACATCCTTGAAAGGTGTGTTTTTTGCAACAATAGCAATATCTTGAAGTTTATGCATAACATCTCTAACCATCAAACGCACACTTTTACCTATTTGACCTAATGGATGCAGTCGAGAAAAGTCTTCCAAAGTAACATTTTTCTTATACATCAAAGAAACTGCCAGAGCATCACCTATTACCAGTGCAGCCGTGGTAGAAGTTGTTGGAGCTAAATTGAAAGGACAAGCTTCTTTCATAACAGAACCATCTAATACTATATCAGAATTAGTAGCTAAGTGAGAATTCAAATTACCCACAATTGAAATAATATGAGCAGAACGCATTTTTAAATAAGGCAAAGTTCGTATAAGTTCTTCTGTGTTTCCACTTTTAGAAATTAAAAGAGCAACATCGCCTTTTTGTACCATGCCTATATCACCATGCAAAGCTTCTACTGGATGCAAAAACACAGCAGAAATTCCAATACTTGACAAGGTAGCTGCTATTTTTTGAGCAATAATTCCAGATTTACCTACACCAGAAACAATAATTTTATTTGAATTAGCAAGTATATCAACTGCTGATTCAAAATTATGATTTATCAAACTTTGAGTACGTTCTAATGCACTTATTTCATCTATAAAAACTTGATTTGCTATTTTTAATATATTATCTGACATTTTTTTATATTTATATTTATTTTATATTATTAAAATCTAATTTCATACGAAATTGAAGGAATTATAGGTAATAACAAAAAATCATCAACGGTTGTAACATCCTCAGATACATTATAAGTCCGCATCATAATATCACGTCTATTATATACATTATAAATATCTAAAGATAAACGAGAGTCTAAATCAAATAATTTAAAATTGTAAGTTAAATATATATTTAACTGATGGGACATAGGCAGCTGCAATCCATAACGTTCAGATGTTATTATTTTATCATGTCCAAAACTTTCATCAGGTCTCATTAATTTTACTCTGGAAGTTGCACCCGTATAATACTGACCACTTTGTAAAATAAAAGTACCTCCAGCTTCTAAATTATCTAATATTCTATATTGTACTACGGCCTTAAAATCATGTTTTCTTGCATATTTAGGCACAAATTTACGACCACCATTAATGCTGTCATATTGAGCAGAAACAAAACCTAATCCATAACCTAACCAACCTGAAATTTTTCCATAGCTTTTTTGGAAAAATACTTCACATCCATAAGACTCAGCATCACCTATGAAAACAATATCCGACACTTTAGTTACATTAAGTGTAAACATATTTAATTCACTGATATTTGACATCGTTTTATAATAAACATCAAAATTCAGCTTGCTATTATTAAATACTTTGGTTTCCACACTAAAAATATAGTGATTAGAATATGATATAGGTACCGTTGTATCCGACGGCAGCCAAGTATCGACAATATTAAAATTTTCTAAAGTTGCAATTCTAATATTTTGATGATATAATCCATAAGCAAGTTTAAAAGAAATATCATCATTTAACGTATAACGCAATGCTGCACGAGGATCAAATTTAAATGTATTATTCAATTGATAATAATTAAATCTAATACCTGTTTGTAATGCTAAGTTATCGCTTAAATTGAATTTTATTTGAGAAAAAGCTGAATAATTTATATCAGGAATTGAAAAAAGACTTGATGTTAAATCACCTAAATTTTGAGTAGAATCAACATCTCCAGTAAAATTCAAATGGTAATTAAATTTTAACTTAGTAATTTCAAACCCAAATTTTGCAGCAGCATTTTCAAGAATATACCAATCTAATTTTGCCTTACAGGTAAAATCTTTTATAGAATTATCTAAAATAAAATCATATCCAGTCATACCGCCAGTGAAAT
Organism: Bacteroidota bacterium; assembly: GCA_017428585.1. Lineage (GTDB taxonomy): Bacteria > Bacteroidota > Ignavibacteria > Kapaibacteriales > UBA2268 > JAAYTD01. The sequence goes on from JAFRQN010000037.1 coordinate 2,708, forward strand.
TTATTTTATAATTACTATAACTTAAATTAACTGAAGAAAATAAATTATCAGAAAATATATGCGACCAATTTGCAGATAATAAATTATTTCCTGTATTCATATCAATAGTTGAATTATCTGCTGCATAAGTTAAAATATCAGAACTCATGAATCCTGTTATAGATAATTTATCATTATTACCTATATCTTGAACAATTTTAGCATTTATGTCATAAAAATAAAAGTCAGGCAGTTCTTCCATACTCATAATTGCTGTAATTGCATCTAAATAAGTTCTACGACCAGATATAAAAAAAGCACCATTTCCTAAAGGACCTTCTAAATCTGCTTTTGTAGAAATAAGACCTAATGAAACATCACCTTGATATTTATTTCTGTTGCCGTCTTTTTGAGTAAGATTTAAAACAGATGATAATCTACTTCCATATTCAGCCTCAAAACCTCCTTTTAGAAAATTAACATCTTTTATAGCATTTGTATTAAAGGAAGAAAAGAAACCAAATAAATGAGATGGATTATAAATAGCAGCTTCGTCTAATAGTACTAAATTTTGATCAGGCGAACCTCCTCGCACAAATAAACCAGTAGATAATTGAGAAGAAGTTAACACACCTGGCAAATACTGCAGCGTTCTAAATACATCTGATTCGCCTCCTACACGAATTTCCTTGATTTGAGCAACAGGTATGTTCGTTGTTGAAATAGTTATCTCCCGTTGTTCTATCTCACGTTCTGCTTCGACAGTAACAACCGATGTTTGTAAAACATTTGGTTTTAATTTTATATCTAATCTTAAATCCTTTGATTTTTCTATTTCAATTTCTTGAACATATTTTTCATAACTTATATAAGTTACTCTTATTACATATTTTCCTGGTTTTACGCCTTGTAATGAATAGAATCCTTTTGTATTTGTTTTTGTACCTAAGGAAGTTCCTTCCAAAAATATAGTGGCACTTATTAAAGGTTCACCGCTAACTGAATCTTTAACAATACCGCTTATTCCATTAGCATAAACAGGTAATATATTAAATAAAACTAATAATATAATTATTAGTATTTGTTTATAATTTTTATTCCTTATGTACACTTTATTTCTTATTTTCTAAAACAATTCCTATTTGTACAAATATATTAAAAAAATATTTATTTACTATTATTATTTACTTTTAATTTATTATTTTTGTAATATAATTTTATTATAATAAAAGACATGGAACGTATATTTTTAAAATCTAAAATTCATAGAGCTGTGGTAACACAGACAGAGATAGATTACGAAGGAAGTATAACTATAGATAAAGGATTAATGGAAGCTGCAAATATTTTATCTTTTGAAAAAGTATCTGTAGTTAATATTAATAATGGTGAACGCTTTGAGACATACGTTATGCCAGGCGAGAAAGGCAGCGGCATGATATGCTTAAATGGAGCAGCTGCACGAAAAGCATCTATAAATGATAGAATTATAATTATGTCTTATTGCAATTTATCCGAACAAGAAATTAAAAACAATATGGTTAATCCTACTATTGTTGTTGTAGATGAAAACAACAATATCAAACAAATATAATACAATAAAATAATTTATTTAATAATAAAATTAATATGCTATCAATTATTATTTTAGCCGCTGGACTTGGAAAAAGAATGCAAACACCTGATATTCCAAAGGTCTTAGCAAAATTAAAAGGCAGCCCGCTTATATATTACGTTCTTAATACAGCTAATAAACTAAATCCTAATAAAATTGTTTTAGTTGTAGGACATCATAAAGAAATGTTAATAGATTATGTTACAAATCAATTTAATAGTAATAAAATAAAATTTGCGGTTCAACAAAATCAATTAGGAACAGGTCATGCTGTCCTATGTGCAGAAAAAGAATTATTAGATAGTGAAGATAATATATTAATTTTATCTGGTGATGTACCACTACTAACGGAAACAACGTTAAATAAATTTATTGATAATCATAATTCCTTAAATGCTGATATTTCTGTTCTATCTGCTGCAATAGACAACCCTACGGGATATGGACGTATTGTTCGCGATAAAAATGGAAAATTTATAGCTATTACCGAAGAAAAAGATGCAACAGATGAAATAAAAAAAATTAAAGAAATAAATGGTGGAGTTTATTGCATAAATTCTAAATTATTATTTGAGTTATTAAAAAAAATAAATAATAACAATATGCAAAATGAATATTATTTAACTGATATTATTGATTTAGCTTATAAACAAAACTTAAAAGTAATAGCTTCCAACATTGCTAATTTTAAGGAAATTCAAGGAATTAATACAAGAGAACAGTTAATTAATATAGAAAATAATTTATAAAAGCCTTATATAAAAAAACTCCTTAATTGAATTAAGGAGTTTTTTTTACTTTTTGAATTATTTAAAATTAATCCATAAAATGAACAAACATTCCATCACCTAATTTTGGTTCAAACCATGTAGATTTTGGCGGCATAATTGCACCAGCATCAGCAATATCCATTAAATCTTGAACAGAAGTAGGGAACATTGCAAATGCAACTGTCATTTCTCCCGAATTAACGCGTTTTTCTAATTCACCTAATCCTCTAATACCTCCAACAAAATCTATACGTTTACTTGTTCTTGGATCATCAATACCTAAGAATGGATTTAATACATTTTTCTGTAATAATGATACATCTAAACGTTCAACAGGATCTGCTATATTTGTAATTTCTGGTTTAAAATTCAATTTATACCAAGTTTTATTTATATACATACCCATTTCACCACGTTTAGTTGGTTTATATTGAGTATTAACTTTTTCTACTGTACATACAGTTTTTAGTTTTTCAAAGAATTCAGCTTCAGTTGCACCATTTAAATCAACAACAAGTCTGTTATAATCCATAATATATAAATGACTTGCAGGGAAAAGAACTGCCATATAATAATTATATTCTTCTTTTCCTGTATGATTAGGATTAGCTTTTTCACGTTCTCTACCAACGATTGCACCTGCTGCAGAACGATGATGTCCATCTGCAATATAGAAATTCTTTGTTGCTTTTAATATTTCTTGTAATCTTGTACTAACTTTTTTGTCTCTAATAACCCATGATGTATGTCTTACATTCATGTTATCTACCAAATCATTATCTGGTTCTCTTTTTACTATTTCTGATACTATATTATTAATTTCAGCATTATCAGGCATTGTTAAAAATATAGGACCTGTATGAGCATTTGTTACACGTACATGTTCAGCACGATCTTCTTCTTTATCTTTACGTGTTTTTTCGTGTTTCTTTATACTATCATTCCAATAATCATCTTTATTTACACAGCCTACTAAACCATATTGAGTACGACCATTCATTGTTTGAGCATATACATATAAATAAACATCGTCATCTTCTACAAGAATCTTATCATCTATAAGTTTTTGTAAATTTTCCTTTGCTTTTTTATATACACGTGGATCATGTAGATCAATACCTGGTTCTAAATCTACTTCTGGTTTGCCAACATGTAAAAATGAAAGAGGATTACCTTTTACTTCTTCTCTAGCCTCTTCTGAATTAAGAACATCATAAGGTTTTGCAACTACCTTTTGTGCAAATTCTTGTTTTGGTCTAAAAGCTTTAAAAGGACGAAATTCTGGCATAAAATCTCCTATATAAA
>JAFRQN010000038.1 GCA_017428585.1 Bacteroidota bacterium
ATTTAGAATTCTAAATTATTTCTAATAAATAAAATTTATATTTTAAAATAAAGAATAATTTATTTTAAAACAAGTAATAAACATATTACTGCAGCAAAAAATGCAACACCTTCTACTAAAGCAGCTGCAATAATCATAGTAGTTCTTAATTGTCCAGCCATCTCTGGTTGACGACCGATTGATTCTAAAGCAGCCGCACCAATACGTGATATTCCAATAGCAGCTCCAACTACTACAAGAGCTGCACCAATACCTGCTGCTAAATATGCGAATCCTAATGCTTCCATAATAATTCCTTTTAAAAATATATTTATAAATTTCTACTTATCAGTATATTTATACTTAAAATGTGTTCCTATTGACTGTCCTGTGTAAATAGCAACCAACATAGTAAATACAAACGATTGAATAAATGCAACAAGCAATTCTAACAAATATAAAAAAACAGAAAATGGTACAATTGCTGTCGCAAGTATATAATTATTAAAGAAAAATAATAATCCTAAAAAAGCAAATAAAACTATATGTCCTGCTGTCATATTGGCAAAAAGACGAATAGTTAGCGAAAATGGTTTTATAAACAAGCTAAGTATTTCAATAGGAACCATTATAATTGCCAAAAAAGCAGGCGCTCCTCCTAATAAATGACTTAACCATGATTTTATTCCAGAATATTTCAATGCTGCACCATTGATAACAAAGAATGCAATAATAGATAATGCTGCAGTAACAGGCAAAGCACTTGTTGCTGTATGTCCACCTGGTAATAAACCCAACAAATTAACAACTAAAATAAACAAAAAAGTTGCTATAAAATAAAATGTTAAAGAATCAGCAATTTTTTTATTTGGCAAACTTGGTATAACAACTTCTTCCCTTAAATAAATAATTATTTTTTCTACAGCATTTGCGAAAAAACCTTTAGGGGCTTTATTTACAGCAAGTCTTTTTTTCGATGAAATTCTTTTAAATATGAAAAGAATAAAAATAATAGCTATCCATTGAAATGCTACTAAATTTGTTACAGATAAATCTAAGGCAGGTTCTTTACCATCTACTGTTCTAACAATATTATGATTTACTTCCTTATATAGTCCATCAGAAACCATTGATGTTTCATTACGATAAATGTGCAGTCCATCATCTACAATAATTATAGGTAAATCACATATATGATAAGGACCTATATTAAATCCACTATGATCGCCTAATTCAGAAAAAACTTCATCAAAAACATAACTTCTATCTGCAGAAGCAGGAACTTGATTTGTACTAATCCCTGCATCAGGATTAGATAAAGTACTTTCTGAATAATTCATATAGTTCTCAAATAAATCCATAATCTATAACTAAAATAGTTTTATTATTAACTATTTTTTATCTTATTTAATTTAATTATTTCTAAAATCTTAAAAATAAAATAAAATAAAAACAGCGATATAAAGTAATAATTTATTGATAAATCAGTAAATTTTACAATACAATAAGAAAATACTATTAATACAAATATACGTATTATAAAGTATAAAATAACATAAAGAATAGAATTTTTTTTGTTACTGTTAATAAATTTTATATAAAAAAATTTTATCGCCAATATATAATTTATAAAACATATAAAAAAAGAAATAATAATCGTTAATATATTTAAGCTAAAAGGATTGATTTTATCCATTACAATAATACTTACTTTTTTATTACAGTTCTAATAAAATTAAAAAAACCAATAAACATTCCCAAGAATGAAAAAATTAAAGTTAACGTAGGAGACAATTCAAATTTATTATCCAGCCACCAACCTAATAAAACAAATCCAGCAATGGTTATAGCTAAATTTAACCCTATATCTATGTATGGTCCTATTTCTTTATATATTTGTTTTTTTTCGTTTATATTATCTTCCTTTTTCATTTAAGATGGAATTATTTAATTTATTGAAATAACATTAATACATAATTATTAACGAATAAATAATATCAATTTCTTGAAGGATTGATATTCCCTATTAGCCCAATTCATTCATCAATCTATCTGTTTCTATAAGAACTGCAATTATTTTACGATAGTGCAGAATATCATCAAATGATAATATATTTTTCATGCGGTCTTTCAACCATTTTTGAGCAGGTTGATATCCTCCTATGTAAAAGTTCCAAGCAGTTTCAGGAACATTCTCAAAACACTGTGTTTGGTTGATATAGACATTATTGTCTCTGTATTTAGCGTTTACAACTTCATTACTTCCGCTAATATTATATTGAGCAATATCTGGCATTGATGGTACAGAAACCAATAAATGCAGCTCTCTTAACTGAGTCCCAATTTTTTGTATTCGCTCAAATTCTATTTTATCGGTTGGATATGGGATGCGTGGAAAATCTATTTTTAGAAAATCTTTAAAAGCTGTTCTATATGATGGTGAATGTAAAACACCATACATATAATCAAAAATTTGCTCTGGTGATGTTTTTTCCCCTATTATATCATTTATCTTATCCCAGATAATTTGATTTAGATTTGGTATTATCTCATCGCCAGATGTTGAATATTTTTTTTTAATGAAATACAATGGACAAACTTTTGTAATCCCCTTCCTGCTATAAAAAGTTCTATTATCACAAACATAAGTAGTTGCTAATATATGCGACCAATTATCTGCTACTGCTTGGCGGGATAAAATAAGCATCAATCCATTTTTAGGAGTATTGCAAAATATTTGTTCATGTCCCCTATCTACCATATCTTTAGAATAATAAATATATTGTGTATCAAATGGTCGATACGTGATTTCTCTAATAAAATCTTGATGATTATTGTTCCTTATTTTTTTGCGGGCTTCAGATAATGAAAATTCGCTTGAGTCTCCAGGCAAATACTTTCCATCTTTCATATTTGAAAAGAAAAGGCTTCTTACATCATCGTCTGATAAACTTATATCAGTAAAAATTTTTATTTTTTTCAACAACTCATCTTTATTTTTATTTATCACTAAAGAATCTCTTGATGTAACAATTCCAGAAGTATTATCTGCCATCAATTCAACAATCCCAAATCCTTGATTATATACATTTTCATTGGTCGTATCTTTTGGCACAAAGAAATAAGATGGATGTTTTGGCAGAACTGTTTGAAAATTCAATTCAGCCAATCTATGTGATTTTAGAAAGTCATACTTGTCATTTCTCAAGCCATATACATCAAGATATTTTACTTCTGCAATATCCTTACTTTGCTTTTTCCCTGTCTTTATAAAGATATTAATTGAAGTGCCTACTGTTATATCAAATACGTTTTCATCTTTTGAGCCATCAAGTGTTTTATCTTTCATAGCTCCATGTAAATTAATAACATAAATTTCATCAAATGATTTAAGCAAACTCCATCGCATTCCTCTAGAAGTAATACTATCCAAGAAATTATTATTATTGATATATGCTATAATACCTTCCTTATTCTTGTCTATAAAGTACTGACCTAAACGGATAAACTTTACATAATCATCATTCAAATAATTCTTTTTTTCTTTTAACGGTATACTACTGTTAGGTTCTTTTCTATAATCTTTTATTAGGTCGGTTATCCATTTACTATTATTATTTGAAATAGCACTGTAAGGTGGATTTCCGAGCATAATCATAACGGGTGTATCTCTTTTTACCCTATCTGCTTCTTGTGCCTCTGTTGACAGCCATTGTCCAAATAAAGTACCAAGCGTAAGATTATAATTTTCCAGTGAGTTTGTCAAAAAAACATTTAAGCGTTTGTCAAATCCTTTAGTATCAGACATTCCATCTATTTGATTTAATATCCAATTCAGCTTGATATGTGCTATCGCATACGGCGACATCATAAACTCAAAAGCATTTAATCTTGGTATCAAATGTTCTTTTACATAATCTCTCCAACCGCCTGCCATACCATTAGCAGAAAGATTATCATAAACCTGTCTAATTACTTGTGCTGGAAATGTACCTGTACCTGTTGCGGGATCAAGAATTTGAACCTTGTGATACTCAATAAGCTGATGCATCTTGTTGTCTTTGCTTTTTGCATTTTTTGTACCATCTATTGCTCTATCCAACATAACCTTGCTGCTATCTGCCAACCCCATTGATATACCGAATTTATTTTTCAAAATATCATCAACTGCTCTTACAATAAATTCAACCACAGGCTGCGGTGTGTAATAAACCCCGCATCCTTTTTTCGTTGTTGGATCGTACTCAGATAGAAACTCCTCGTAGAAATGCATTGTAGGATCGGTTTGCTGTGTGTTTGAACCAAAATTCTCCATAATACTTGACATATCCGTTACACGAAATACCTCAGCTAAATCATCGACAATCCATTCGATTCGTTTATCCAATCCAAATGTAGCAATAGATTGGAACAAATTTCTTAAAAACGGATTTGTTTCAGGAATGAGTCTCGCAGCCTCCATTCTACTAAAATCTTCAGGTGTGGTATCATGCAGACGTGCAGCAAACATACCATAGCAAATGGTTTGTGAAAATATATCAGCAAAAGATTTTTGTGTTAAATCATGTATAAGTACAGTTTTGAATGTCTCATATTGGTTTGAAAGTTCTGTTGCAGCATCAACATCTAATTCCAAAGTTTTCTCAATAATATCCGCCATCAGTTTTGCTTTGTTTGCCATTATCTTTGCCAAACGCCTGCTTGATGTAATTTTCTGCGGTGATGCTTTTGCAAGCCGTTCAATTATCTGTAAAAACAAAATTTCGTTGTTTGCTATTGGAACTATTTTACCACCTTTTATTTCTCCTATTCTGACTGAGTCAATAAATTTTCCATTCTCATAATAATGGAAATCAAGATAATCGGTAAAAATTATATTATCAAGAGAATCTTTATAACGATTAAATTGTTCTTTATGTTGTAATGTGCCGTCCAAATCTCCATCATTTACATCTTTACATTCTATATAAGCAATTGGAATATTGCTGTATGCGATGATAAAATCAGGTGCACCGCAGTTTATACGAGATGGTTCGTTTGTTATGGTATGTTTAGGCAGAATAGTACTCAATAAATTCTGCAAAGCGGGTCTATATGAATGTTCCCTTGCAATTCCTGTAATATATTGTTCGTTTATCTCACTGATATAGTTTTTAATTTCTGGCTTCATAACTATCCGATATTTAATTTTTAATTCCGTTTCCCTTGTTTTAC
>JAFRQN010000266.1 GCA_017428585.1 Bacteroidota bacterium
GGGATTTTGTTTTTGAAAATCCTTAGGTTCTAATTTTTGACTCATAGCTTGTTTTTCTTTTTATAATTAATGAATAATTAAATTTATGTTTTATATAAAATACTAATTTAATAAAAAAATAATAAATTTCTATATTTTAAATTTATTTTATAAAAAATAGATAAAAAATCCTTATATTTACAAAGAAATTAACTATAAATTATACATAAAAATATTGCAATGTTGGATATAATAATTATATCATATAACGGACGAACACTGACAGATAACTGCATACAATCAATATTAAATTCCAATTTTAATAAAAATACTTCAAAAATTGGAATTATTGTTGTTGATAATAACTCTAATGACGACACAATAGAATATATTTCAAAAAAATATCCAGATATAACCATTATAAAAAATGAACAAAATCTTGGATATTCTGCTGCAGTCAATCAAGGAATGCAAAAATCAACCAGTGATTATGCAATAGTAACAAATAACGATGTAGAATTTATAGATAATTCAATAGATATTCTTTATAACTTCATATCAAATAATAAAAATATAGGATTAGCTATACCTCAGCAATTCTATCCCAACAATGTTTGGCAGAAAAGCTATGGAGATTTTTCAGGAATAAAATGCGGATTAAAATATTTATTCGGAATTACGCTTTTTGAAAATGTTTTTAACCGAAAATTTTATAAACCAAGCAATTCCTCAAAGAAAAAGAACAAAAAAATTGATTATGCAGACGGTGCAGTATTAATGCTTTCAAAACAAGTATTTAACGATGTCGGCGGCTTTGATCAAGATTATTTCTTTTATGCTGAAGATATGGATTACAGCTATAAATTGAAATTAAACAATTATGACCGATATATTATTCCAAAAGCCATAGTTTATCATCATAGAGGCGGAAGCAGCAGAGAAAACAAGTTTTCAAATGAAAAACAAGAAGCTCTTGTCAATGCAAAACTGCTGTTCTGCAAAAAACATCTAAGCAGTACTTCAACACATCTTTATATAAAATTAGAACAGCTACATCACCTATCTATGCTGTTTTTATTTAGTTTTATCAATAAACTAAAAGGAACGGAACATACTAAAATAAAACAAGACTATTACAAATTAATGTACTTAATCTGGAAAACAAAATAAAAAAATAGAGATTATATTTGCATATAATCTCTATAGAAATTAGATTTTTTAACAATTTTATCGGAAACGATATAAAAATATATCGAGGAGTAAAAAAATTTATTATAATTTTATTTTTTACATTCACATGTACATTTTTTATCCATTGGTCTGCTGCCATATAAAATTGCAGCTTGAGATGCAGCCAAACGAGCCACAGGCACTCTAAATGGAGAACAAGAAACATAGTTAAATCCAGTCTTATAGAAAAATTCTACAGAAGCAGGATCACCACCATGTTCACCACATACACCAATCTTCAAATTTGGTTTAGTCTTGCGTCCAAGTTCTGTACCTTTTTGAACTAATTGACCTACACCTTGTTGATCCAAAGTATTGAATGGATCGTGCGGCAATACTTTGCCATCTATATAATTGTTGATAATAGCATTAACGTCATCACGAGAGAAACCAAATGTCATTTGAGTTAAGTCGTTAGTACCAAATGAGAAGAAATCAGCTACTTCAGCAATTTCATCAGCAACTAAAGTTGCTCTTGGAATTTCAATCATTGTACCATATAGGTAATTGATTTTAACATTAAATGTTTCTTCTACTTTTGCTAATACTTTATCAGCAATTGCTTTTTGATGTTTCAATTCTCTAACAGAAATAGTCAAAGGAACCATTATTTCCAAATGTGGATCATATCCTTCTTGTATTAATTCTGCAGTTGCTTCAAATAAAGCCTTGAATTGAGTTGTTGTAATTTCAGGATATAAGATACCTAATCTTACGCCTCTTAAACCCATCATAGGGTTAACTTCGTGAAGCGCATCGATGCGTTTTTTAAGATCATCTAATTTTATATTCTTTTCTTTTGACAACTCAATTTGTTTGTCTTCAGTTTGAGGAACAAATTCATGTAAAGGTGGATCCATCAATCTGAATGTAAGCGGTTTGCCATTCATGATTTTAAGAGTTCCTTTTGCTGCATTTCTAATGAAAGGCTCTAATTCATTTAATGCAACAAGACGTTCTTCAAGAGTATTTGACAAAATCATATTACGTAATTTTGCCAATGGTTCTTCGCTGTTTTTGCCATAGAACATGTGTTCAATTCTAAACAATCCAATACCTTCAGCACCAAAGTTAAGAGCAACTTGAGCATCAGCAGGAGTATCAGCATTTGTACGAACACCCATTGTACGATATTTTTCAACGATAGACATAAATTCTTGGAAACGAGGATTTTCAGTAGCGTCTATCATCTTTATTTCTTTATCATAAACCCAGCCTTTTGTACCATTAAGACTTAAAATATCGCCTTCTTTGAATGTCAAATTGCCGATTTTTACTTCTTTAGCATCAAGATCAATATGTACAGCTTCACAACCAACGATACAACATTTACCCCAGCCACGAGCAACAAGCGCTGCATGTGAAGTCATACCGCCGCGTGCTGTTAAAATACCATCAGCTGCTCTCATGCCTTCTACGTCTTCTGGGTTAGTTTCTTCTCTTACAAGAATATTCTTAACGCCTTTTGCATTGTATTCTTTTGCTTTTTCACTTGTTAATGCTATTTTACCAATAGCACCGCCAGGACCAGCAGGCAAGCCTCTTGCTATTTCTTTATATTTCTTTTCGTCAGTAGTATCTAAGATAGGATGCAATAACTCATCAAGCTGTACTGGAGATATTCTCATAACAACATCTTTATCAGTTATTAAACCTTCATGAAGCATATCTAATGCCATATTCAAAGCAGCAACACCTGTTCTCTTTCCAACTCTGCATTGAAGCATATATAATTTACCTTCTTGGATGGTAAATTCTATATCAAGCATGTCTCTATAATTTTTTTCTAATATTGTACGAATGTCGCACAATTCTTTGTAAATATTAGGCATGCTTTCCTGCATTGAATGCAAGTGTTTGTTTTGCTCGTTTTTAGTTTCGTCATTTAATGGATTAGGAGTTCTAATACCAGCAACAACGTCTTCACCTTGAGCATTGATCAACCATTCACCATAGAATTTATTTTCACCAGTAGCAGGGTTACGAGTGAAAGCAACACCTGTTGCAGAAGTTTCACCCATATTTCCAAATACCATTGCTTGTACGTTAACAGCAGTACCCCAATCATCAGGAATACCTTCAATACGTCTGTAAGCGATAGCTTTCTTGCCATTCCAGCTCTTAAATACAGCTTTAATGCCGCCTTCTAATTGAGCTTTAGCATCATCAGGGAAATCTGTTCCTAAAACTTCTTTTATTTTAACTTTAAATGCATTAGCTAATTCTAATAGTTCTTCAGCTGTTATTTCTGTATCAGATTTATAATTTCTTTTAGCCTTGAACTCATCCAACATATCGTCTAAAATTTTACGTATGCCTTTTCCGTCAGCTGGTTCGATGCCTTCAGATTTTTCCATAACAACATCAGCATACATCATTATTAATCGTCTGTAAGAATCATAAACGAAACGAGGATTGTTAGTTTTCTTTATTAAACCAGGAATAGTCTTTGAACTTAAACCGATATTTAATACAGTATCCATCATACCTGGCATAGAACTACGAGCGCCAGAACGACAAGATACTAATAATGGATTAGAAGCATCATCATACTTTGAACCCATTATTTGTTCAACTTTCTTCATTCCTTCCCAAACATCATTCATCAAATTATCAGGGAGTTGACAGTTGTTTGCATAATATGCAGTACAACAATCTGTTGTAATAGTTAATCCAGCAGGTACAGGTAAACCTAATAAACACATTTCTGCAAGATTGGCTCCCTTGCCGCCTAATAAATTTTTCATATCTGCTTTTCCTTCGGCAGTTTTACCACCAAAAGAATAAACATATTTTTCCTTTGTGTTACTTGACTTTTCCATATTCAAAATCAAAAATTGTTTGTTATAAAAAACTTATGTATACTTTTTAAATTATAAATATACTTATTTTTTGATAAAAATTTATTACAAAATTAATAAACTACAAAAAAATGTTAAAAAATATTTTTCAATAAACTATTTTCTACAAAAAACACAAATAAATTACTTTGTTATTTATAAAAAAAATAGTATTTTGCATTTATGAAAAGAATTATAACTATTACTATTATATTATCGTGTTTAGCATTTTCTTTCTTAATATCGTCTGAAAATCAGATAATAGATATGTTAAGAGCAAAATCTAATGCTAATAGTATTTTAGTTGAGTGGCATACTAAAAATGAAACCAACATTGAAAAATTTGAAATAGAACGACGTTCTTCAGAAAACATATTTAAAACAATAGCAACGGAAAAAGCCAAGGGATATTCCACAAATTACAGCTATCGAGATTCCGACTGCTTTTACAAAAATTCTCAATCTAATGAATTGCTTGAACAAGCAAATATTTCATATAGACTGAAAATAATATTTTCAAATAATACTCATGTATATTCAGATGAAGCTATTGTTACTCAAAATATGAGCAGCGTAAAAAGAACGTGGGGAATGATAAAGGAAATGTTTAAATAAAATAATAATTAATAAAAATAGAGACTTTGTCTCTATTTTTTGTATTTATTAACCTGTAAAATAAAAAAGAAAATATA
>JAFRQN010000267.1 GCA_017428585.1 Bacteroidota bacterium
AAAAATTTATATAATTACTTTTAGGAGTTGTAGCTCAGTTTGGTTAGAGCACCTGCCTGTCACGCAGGGGGTCGCGAGTTCGAGTCTCGTCAACTCCGCAGATAGAAATAGTATTACTTCTTATTTTTATTGACAAATCAGTGGTATTAGGAGTTGTAGCTCAGTTTGGTTAGAGCACCTGCCTGTCACGCAGGGGGTCGCGAGTTCGAGTCTCGTCAACTCCGCTTTTTTTTATTCATGTTTTTTTTCTTATAATAAAAAAATCGCAATATTAAATATTGCGATTTTTTTTATTTATTATAGATACTAATTCGTATTAATCTAAACAAGCTACAGCTTCTATTTCAACTAATACATCTTTAGGCAATTTAGCTACTTGGAAAGCAGCTCTTGCAGGTTTAGTTTTACCAAAGTAAGTATCATATACTTCATTCATTTTTCCAAAATCATTCATATCTTTTAGCAATACTGTAGTTTTTACTACATCACTCAATTTGCCGCCAGCTTCTGCTACAATGGCTTCAATATTTTTTATTGATTGATGTGTTTGTGCAACAATATCATCCCCTGCTAATTTTCCATCTTTATCAAAAGGAATTTGTCCTGAAACAAAAAGTAAATTACCAGCTGCCATAACTTAATGAGAATATGGTCCGATTGGAGCTGGAGCATTTTTAGAATTAACTATCTTTTTCATAGAAATAAATTATTAAATATTAATAAAAAACTATTTTTATTATACATTATTATATCACAAAGTTAATAAAAAATATTATATTATCAAAAAGATAAATGAAATAAAAATTTGTTATAAAATATAAATTTTATGTAAGTTTGTAATAAATAAAAACAAGAAACTTATAAGAATAATTATATGAAAATATTAGTAACCGGTGGTGCTGGATTTGTAGCATCCCACATAGCAGATGCTTATATTAATCTTGGTCATGATGTGGTCATCATTGACAATTTAAGTTCTGGGAAATTAGAACATATTAATCCAAAAGCAAAATTTTATAATATCGATATTACTTCAGATAAATTAATTGATATATTTAAAGCGGAAAAATTTGATGCTGTTTCTCATCATGCAGCACAAATGAACGTAAGATTTTCTGTTGCAAATCCACGTTTTGATGCTAACGTTAATATATTAGGAAGTTTGAATATATATGAATCTGCTGTCAAAACAGGCGTTAAAAAAGTAATTTTTGCTTCTACTGGCGGTGCTGTGTATGGAGAAGAAGTTGAAGTTCCTACACCAGAAACAGCAGAACCAAAACCATGCTCTCCTTATGGAATCTCAAAATTTACTAATGAGAAATTTCTATATTATTATCATAAAATATATAATCTAAGTTATACTATTTTAAGATATGCCAATGTATATGGTTCACGTCAAAATCCAGATGGTGAAGCAGGTGTTGTTGCAATATTTATAAAGAAAATGTTATTAGGCGAGCAGCCTGTAATTAATGGCGATGGATTATATACACGTGATTATGTCCATGTTAAAGATGTAGTAAAAGCTAATGTTTGTGCTTTATCTGATGACTGCTGCGACATATACAATGTTGGTACAGGTATAGAAACAACAACAAATCAAGTTTTTGAAACAATTCGCAAATGCTTAAATGTAACTGTTCCTCAAAAACATGGTCCAGCTAAAGAAGGAGAACAAAGAGTAAGCTGTATTAAGATAGATAAAATAAAAAATAAATTTAATTGGTCTCCTTCTGTTTCTTTTAACGATGGAATTAAAGATACAATAGACTATTTTAAGAGTATTATTAAATAATTGCAGCTAACGTAATTATTTTAATTATAAAAATATTATAAAAATATTATAA
>JAFRQN010000268.1 GCA_017428585.1 Bacteroidota bacterium
TAATATCAAATACTTTTTGTTGTGAGAAAACAGCGGTATTGGATAATAAAAATACAACAACAGAAAATAAAAATGATTTAATTAAGATATTAATACTTTTCATATATTTTTATTATGTTAATTATTAAATTTTAATTTTTAAAAATAATTATATTTTTTGTTAAAATCAAAAAATTAATAAAATAAATTTATTATATTTTTTAGAGCCTTTACTAATCTATCAATTTCTTCTTCTGTGTTATAAAAAGCAAAAGATGCTCTTGTTGTTGCATCTATATCAAATCTATGCATAATAGGTTCAGAGCAATGATGTCCAGTTCGAACAGCAATGCCTTCATTGTCTAATAATGTTCCAATATCATGAGGGTGTATATCTCTTAAAGAAAAAGATAAAACACTTGCTTTATGCTTAGCAGTACCAATTATTTTTAATCCATCTATCTGCAATAATTGTTCTGTAGCATAGTTTAATAAATGATTTTCATAATCTATAATATTGTCAAATCCAATATCTTGAACATATTGTATTGCACGTCCAAGACCTATTGCACCAGCTATATCAGGCGTTCCAGCTTCAAATTTATATGGCAGCTCATTAAAAATAGTTTTATTAAAACTTACTGTTAATATCATATCACCGCCAGTTTGATAAGGTGGCATATTATCAAATAAGTTTTTCTTTCCATATAAAAAGCCAATGCCTGTTGGAGCATAAAATTTATGTCCTGATGCAACCAAAAAATCACAGTCGAGAGCCTGAACATCTATTTTTGTATGTTGAATGGATTGTGCAGCATCTATAATAATAGGAATATTATGTGAATGTGCTATTTGTATTATTTCTTTTATAGGATTTATTGTTCCCAAAGAGTTGGAAACATGAACTAATGATATTAATTTTGTTTTGTTTGTAATTAATTTTTTAAATTCATCTATTAGTAGTTCACCATTATTATTAACTGGTATAACAATTAACTTAGCATTTTTCTTTTGACATAATATTTGCCATGGCACTATATTGGCATGATGTTCTAAATGAGAAATAATAATTTCATCATTTTCTTTTATATTTTGCATACCAAAGGTAGCAGCAAGTAAATTTATAGATTCTGTTGCACCACGTGTAAAAATAATTTCTTCAGAATGTTTTGCATTAATGAATTTTTGTATACGACAGCGTGCGTTTTCATATTCATTTGTTGCTTTTTGACTAAGTGCATGAACTCCACGATGGATATTGCTGTTATAATGAGTATAAAAATTTATTATTTCATCAATAACGCATTGAGGTTTTTGTGTGGTTGCAGCATTGTCAAGATAGACTAAATTTTTATTGTAGATTTTTTCTTTTAAAATAGGAAAATCTTTTCTTATTTGAGAAATTTGTTCAGTTGATAACATGGTTTATATAATAAACAAAACAACAAAAATTGAATAATATTTAAATTAAAATAACCGATTAAAAACCGGTTATTTTAATTTAAAAAGTTTAATAATAATCTTTATTTTATATTAAAGTTACACATATTTTCTGGTTTTAAAATAACATCCAGTTTTTCTTTTTCTAAGATGCCTTTTTCTAAAACCAATTCATAAATACCTCTGCCTGTTTCTAATGCTTCTTTAGCAATAGATGTACTTACTTTATATCCAATATAAGGATTTAATGCAGTTACGATACCAATGCTATGAAGAACCATATTTTCACAACGTTCTTTATTGATTGTGATTCCATTTACACATAATGTTCTTAATGTATTCATGGCAGAAATAAGATAATTCATTGATTCATGAATTGCTTCTACAATAACAGGTTCCATTACATTTAATTGTAATTGTGCTGCTTCAGAAGCAAAGTTAACAGTAGTATCATTACCGAAAACTTTAAAGCAAACTTGATTTACTACTTCTGGGATTACAGGATTAACTTTACCTGGCATAATTGAAGAACCTGGTTGCATTTTTGGTAAGTTAATTTCAGCTAATCCAGCTCTTGGTCCAGAACTTAATAAACGTAAGTCGTTGCATATCTTAGATATTTTAACAGCTAAACGTTTTAAAGCAGCTGAATAAGTTACAAATGCACTTGTATCAGGAGTTGCCTCAATAAGATTTTCTGCTAATTCAAGATCAAAACCTGTGATTTTTGAAAGTTCAGAAACACAAATTGCTGGATATTTAGCATGGCAGTTGATTCCTGTTCCAATAGCAGTTGCACCCATATTAATTGTTTTGAACCATGATACAGCACATTCTAAGTTTTCAATTTCAATTTCTAATGTTTTAGCAAATGCTTCAAATTCTTGTCCAATAGTCATAGGAACAGCATCTTGTAATTGAGTGCGTCCCATTTTTATTGCATCTTTGAATTCAACAGCTTTATTTCTAAATGATAAAACTAATTCTTTAAGTGCTGAAGTAACATCTTTATTATAGTATAAAATAGCTATATGTATAGATGTTGGATATGCATCATTAGTTGATTGAGCTAAGTTTACATGATCATTAGGACTGCAATATTTATATTCACCTTTTGATTTGCCTAAATGCTCTAAAGCTCTATTTGCAATTACTTCGTTTGCACACATATTTGTAGATGTGCCGGCACCACCTTGAATTAAATCAACTATAAAATTCTCATGGAATTTGCCTGAAATAATTTCATCACATGCTTTGCATATAGCGTTGCAAACATCTTCTTTCATTAATCCAACTGTTTTGTTTGCTAATGCAGCAGCTTTTTTCACTTCTGCCAAACCACGTACAAAATATGAAAAATCACGAACAGTTGTTTTGCTTATATTGAAATTTTCAACAGCACGTAAAGTTTGTACACCAAAATAAAGTTCAATTGGAATTTCTTTTTTGCCAATTAAATCGCTTTCAATACGAGTACTGCCGCTAAGAGTTAATCCAGTAAGTCGGGATAACTTTTCAATTAAATATGTTTCCATAATAAAAATTTACCTTTGTATTTTTAATTAA
>JAFRQN010000269.1 GCA_017428585.1 Bacteroidota bacterium
AATATCATCTTATATTTTGACTGGTTATACAAAAGAAATTAAACGCTCTACTGAAGCATCTATGAAATATGTTATATACGGTTCATTAGCTTCAGGATTAATGATTTATGGTATGTCTTTAATTTATGGATTAACAGGCACTTTAAATCTAAGCACAATGAATTTTGCATTATCTTTTAATACAAATTGGTTAACTATTTCTATTGCAGGATTAATGATATTAGCAGGTTTTGCATATAAAATCTCTGCTGTACCATTCCATTTTTGGACACCAGATGTATATGAAGGTGCTCCTGTTGCAACAACAGCTTTACTTTCTGTAGCGTCAAAAGCAGCTGGTTTTGCAGTTGTAATAAGATTCTTTGCAGCTGGTTTTATAAATCCTGCAAATTCTGACAGCTATATTTGGAATGCATTACCTACTATAAATTGGCAATGGGTTATTGGAATATTATCCATAATAACAATGACACTTGGCAATTTAGTTGCAGTATGGCAAAATAATCTAAAAAGAATGTTAGCTTATTCAAGTATTGCACACGCTGGTTATCTATTAATGGGTGTAATGATTATGACAACTGCTGGAGTAGAAAGTATTATGTTCTATTTCATTACTTATCTATTAATGAACTTCGGTGCCTTTTTAGTAGTTCAACTTGTAGCAAATGAAATAAATAGCGAAGATATAAATGATTATGCAGGATTAGGATATAGGAATCCAGTATTGGCAGCAACAATGACAATATTTTTGGCTTCTCTTGCAGGCGTTCCGCCTTTAGCAGGTTTCTTAGGGAAATGGTATTTATTTAACAGCGTTATCGAAGCAAACCAAATAGGAATTGCTGTTATAGGTGTGTTGAATAGTGTTGTTTCTTTATACTACTATATGAGAGTTCCAATGTATATGTATTTTAGAAAAACTCCTGACACTGACCCTCAAAGTCCTATTTCTATTAGCAAACCAAATTTGATTTTCCTTTTAGTTATAACAATACCTGTTGTTTTACTTGTTGTTAAATTTGGTCCACTTTTAGAACTTGCTAGAAATTCTGCTCAATTATTAATAAAATAATAAAACAGAAAATAACTTAAATAAATAAAAAGGGATAGTAAAAACTATCCCTTTTTATTTATCTATTATTTATTATTTTATATATTTTATTTTGTCTATATTTCTCAGCAAATATAATTATAATATATTCAACATACTATTCCCTATTCATACTAAGAAACAGCATCTAAAATAAATTAAATAGAATAAAAATAACACAACACATATTTATATATAATAAAAAAACGAGAAATTAAATCAATTTCTCGTTTTTTGAAAATATAATCTCTTAAATTTATTATACGATATATTATAAATTAATGCCAATCAACACAAAGAGAGAATCTCATTGTATTAGCTAAAGGATGATTTTCTTCTATAGTAAGAATATATCCAAAATCAAGTCTAAACACTTTATATCTTACACCTGCACCTAAATTCCAGAATTGTCTTCCACCGAGAGAAGAAGGTTCTGTAAAATAGCCAGCACGTATAGCTACAACGTGTTCATACCAATATTCAGCGCCTACAGAAAATTCCATACCAGGATTTGACCAAGCAGTTACTAAAGAAATAGGAACTGGATCTGAACCACCAGCAGAATCACGTTTTACAAGTAATTTTTGGAAATCTACAGCAAATTTTAAATCATTAAAATCATCTTTATATACGCTATAAGCAGCCCCAAATTTTAAATTTGTTGGCAAAGGATCTGATTCACTAATATAAGTAATTTTAGGACCAAGATTTTGAAGATTAAGTCCTAAGGATAAATTATCTTTAAAGAACCAAAGATCAGTTGGCTTCCACAACAAACCTATATCCAAAGCAGCAGAATTACCTGCACCAGCTTGAGAAGTTTGTGTAGCAGGAGTCAAATTTGATCTGATATATTTAATACCTGCACCAATACCTAACTCATCCATAACTGTTGTCCCATAATAAGCACCTATAGCAAATTCATTAGAAGTAAAAGTACCCAATACCTGTCCATTTTGTGCTGTTCTTTGAAATTCACCTAAATTCATAAACATCAAATTAACAGCTATCGTTCCTACATCTTCTATATATTGAGCATAAGTACCATAACTATAATATAAATCTGCATTAAATTGAGGCAGCCATGGTGAAAAAGAAAGAGTAACTTGTCGATAAAGCTCTGGATCAGTATAGTCATCACCCTCATTAAAATAATCAAGAAATCCTAATCCACCAGGATTCCAATAAACAGAATTAGCATCATCAGCAATAGCTACACCAGTTTCTCCCATTCCACTAGAACGAGCATCTGGAGCAATTCTTAGAAATGGAACAGAAGAACCACCTGCTTGTGCAAAAAGCATATTATTAGCAATAAATATACTTACTATTACTAATATTCCTGAAAACAAATCAATTTTATTGATTTTCATCACATTTATCCTTTTTTATTTCAAATATTAATCTACAAATAATTAAAAATTAATCTATAAACACTTCCCAAAAATAAAAAATTCAATTTATATAACTACAAATATATGATTTTACAAAAAACATACCAAAAAAATTATTGAATTATTATTCCTAAAGGACCAAATTTTTCATAAATACTGCCATTAACCGAGCATTTTATTCTATAATAATAACATCCCGCACCTATCTGCGAAATATCAACAATATCTCCTAAAGGTAAGATTCCTACAGTTTGAGTTGTAAAAATATTATTATTTATATATTGGTTGTTAATTGCTATTTTATCACCTAATGAATTGATAATTTCAAATTCTATTATATTAACAGGTGGAACAAAATTATACCTAACTATTAAATTAGCATCAGAAATCATATTTTTCATTAGCGGATTAGGTGCTAAAGAAATACTAATTAGATAATTCTCTTCTGGAATAATAAAATCAACAAATTCTTCTGAATAATTATTGAAAACATCCCAAGCTCTAACTTTGACAGTATGCTTTCCTTTTTCTAAATTATAAAGATATTTACTTATACTTCCTGCACATGGATTATCCAGAGAAGAAACAAAATTATGTGTTAAATCTATTGGATTTGGATTATTATCAACCCATGCTTCTAATTTATGACCTATACCTAAACCTGTAACATTTAACCCTGTTTCATCCTGTAAATCAACTAAAAGAAGAGGTATTTGACTGACAACATCTCCATTTCTGAAAAATAATCTGTTATCTATAAATAATTTTATATCTGGACCATTATTATCATTTTCCAACGTTGTGTCAATATCATTTATTCTAAGTTTCTTTGACAAACCCTTCGCATGCAAATGATTATCATTAGAAAATGCATAAGCATAAAGAATAGCATTATCATTACTAAAATTAACATCACCTGGTACTACAAATTCTGCTTCAAATGAACCATTTATTACAGGGAAAGCACTTTTATTTAATGTAGCACCAGCATCTATAAATTTATGAACAGCATTTTGTGTCATGCTTTCAACTTCTATATTAGCTTCATTTAAAGACAATATTACAGTTCCATTAAATTCACTTAATATATCATTTGATAGACTATTTGTAATCCTACCATTTATTTTTATTTTTGACAAAGCTTTAATATCAACTAACGAAGTATCATTTTCATCGTTATTAATTTCTATATCATTAATTTTATCAATATTAATTATAGAATTTGGATATAATAAAGATAATGAAGGATCACCTAATAGAACATACATAAGTGCTTCTGCAGAAGGCTCATTATCATAATAATATTTTGAACGACGTAAATTTTCACCTATTGTAATATAGTTTCCATCATCATCTCTATCAAACAATGATTTATAAATATACTGAAAAAATGTATTATTAGGCGAAATACCTGAAACACGTGTTGCAGATAAAGACGCTATTGCCCCAGTATATGGCAGCATAACAATTTCTCGTCCAATACAATTGGTTCCACTTTTATCAAAACGACCTACTTCACAAGAAGATGCCATAAAGTAAAATAATTTATCAGAATTGCTAAAACGCTGCAAAGTATTTTCTCGAGTTATGGTCTGTTCATGCATTAAAATATTTGGATTGCCATGTCCAGTATAGAATAACACCTGACCGCCATCAATATTCGTAGAATGCAATACTTCTTCCGTTACCTCTGGAAAACGTCTTGCACCTGCTTGTATTTCAACAGGATACGCTGCACTATAAATTTTCTTCTGTCTAAAATCATCTGGTATTAAATTAGAAATTCTTTCAGCATCACCATCATGATATGTTTCACCCTCAAATCTACCATCTGCACCTATATCGTCATCTGCAAAAAGAATAATATTTGTACGCCAATTATTATTATCTGATTTATTCTCATATAGATCAAGCTTATTTATATAAAACTCGCCTTCCTCATTAGAAACTATAGGAACTCTACCTATAGCTAAATCTGCAAACCAATCATCTCCATCAACACAAACATAATAATCATCAGATGCATAACAGGATTGATTATCTGAAATATAAGTAGTTGTTCCAGGAGCTATACGTCTATTATCTCTTTGGAAAGTAGGTACAAGATTAGGAGTCTTATTTTCAATTAAACGCATATCATAATGTCCCAACCCCCAAAGTACAACAAATTTAGGTTTATTAACCCAATGATTATACGCATATTGAATATAGTCTCTTATAGCAGTAACATCAAGACGACTATGCGAAAATTCATTATATATTTTATCTACTGTAACAACTTTTACTCTATAACCATTTTGTTTGGATCTATAATCTGCAAATTTTTCAGCAGAACTAAGCAGACTATTTGCAGTAACGACTATAATATCAGCATTAGCTTCTTCACCACGCAAATTATCTAAAACAATAGATTCTATAGATTCAACTTGCTTTATATTAGAAGAAATAAAGAAATGTTTCTTTTGCAATCTTGAATGAATATCTAAATTATTTGATTTAAATGTAAAATTATTACCATCTTTTGAAATGTTTTTTAATAATTTAGGATTAGAAGCATCTGTTACATCAAAACCATATTTAATTTTACTAAACCCAGTAATATTATATTCACTAATAGCATTTGTATCATTGTTATTTGTAAAAAAAGATATTTCCCCATCAATAGCAGCAAATTTGCGAGGATAATGAATTTCATAGTAATTTAAGTAAGGAATTGCTGTCCCATAACCACTATAATCTATATTCATTATAGATTTTTCATTAGATGTTAATGCATTTATAGGATATCCAACATAAGATGTTTGCAATCTTGCTTGTTCATACGAACCAGTAGAAGAACCTATACTAATATAAGAATTATAATCATTATTTCCAGCAAAACTTATTATGAATTCACCTACACTATTTGAAACATGAGCCAAAGATAAATTATAATAAATTGTATCAATATCTGCGTTATAATCTACATTATATAACTGATTTATAAAAGGTGTATTAAAAGTCGAATTGCCTAAAAAAATACGTCCATTACCCCATAAAGAAGGCATAATTAAATCTGTTTCCGAAAAAATAGAAGCAATATAATTATCTGGCTTATATGTCGCTAATTGACTAACCTCTATTTCTGCAGCACGTTTACCTTCGTCTCCACCAAATGTTAACAAATAGTAATTGCTATTATCCATATAATTTAGATAATGAGTTACAAATCTAAATGCATATAAATCTGATACTGAAGAGAAATTTTTCAATCCTGAACTTCCAGAACCATAAAAAACTATATCTTCTAACTCACCATTACTATTAGTATTCACAATTATTTCTTGTTCATTTAAAATATTATTTAATCCATCAGAAACTTTTTCACTTAAAATATCACCACTTCCTCCAAATACTTTTATAGTTTTTACTAAATCTGGAGAAATATTAATTCCATAATTTGACAATTCTTTAGAGGTTATTCTATATACTCCTTCAGTTTTTACTGCCATTCGCAGCCACTGACCATTACTTAATGTATTTAAATCCTGTCTATTTGATAATATCTCATTATTTTTTTTATACTTCTCATCTTTCATATAATTAATTTTAACAACAACATCTATTCTTTTAGGAATTTCTAAACCATTAATTTCTTTATTTAAACGAGCAGCTGTTATAACAATATGCGATAAATATTTTTGTTGAGATTTACCAGAACAATTTACCTTAACCCAATTTGGTGTTGTATGATTATTATATATTTCAGAACTATAAACAAACTCTTCTTTATAATCAGTCAAAGTCATTGGAACAGGTGCTAATAAAAGATTATATCTTTTAGTTTCAAAAACTTCATAACTTTCAACAGATAAATCAAAAGGAATATCCAAAAGAACAGGAAAAACAAAAAACAATTCATTCGGAGAACCCGCCGCATACTTACTACTAGCATCTTTTATAGTAGGCATTAATAATTTAATACCATCAGAAGTTATAATAGTATCAATTTTTTCTATTTCAGGATAATAAGATAAATTTATATAATTTTTATCAAATTGATTAATTTTTAATTCGGCGTTACTATGCGATTGAATAAAAATGAAACTACATAATAAATACACTAGAAGTATTATGTAATTATTCTTATTATATATTTTTTTTATTTGCATATTTACTTGTATTGATTAAGATAACTATTTGATTATGATATAAATAATACAAAATGAAGGGAACAAATTTTAAGCTTTCCCTTTGTTTATTTTCTCTTTGTATTATAATATATAAATATGTAGAAATGAATACAAAAGCAACCTTTAACTTAAATATAAATATAGTGATATAAAATATTTATTATTACAAATATACATTTTTTTTTAATTAATACAAAATTATTAATTTGTATTTAATCAATTTATAATATAAGAGTTAAGCTTATACTTAAAAAACATACAAAATAATAACAATATATTTAATTTTTTTTCGTAATTTTATATTCAAATATAGAATAATGTATAATAAAAATATGTTTCTAAAGATAATAAACTATGCTATTCGCATTATAATTATAATAGTTGGTATTCTTTTTATTTGCGGTGTATTTACACCTTATGACAAATCAGATATTCCTACTATAATTGGTATAATTTGTATTTTATTTGGAACTTATCGTTTAATAATATATAAAATTAAATCAAAACGATATGAATTTTATTCTGATGATGAATCAAATGATATAGATAAAAAAAATTAAAGCGAAATACTACTTTTTTATAACATATAAATAAGAAAAATTATGAAAAATTATATAACACATTTAGAATTTATTATCGCTATTCTTTCGATATCTCTCTTGTTATTTTCTAGTTGTGATTCTAAAAATAATAAACACATCCAACCAAGCAAGGAAACAATGGATTCAGGAACAGTTGAAGTTTATTATGAAGATACATATAGCGATGTATTAGAAAATAATTTTAAAGAATATAATAAATCTTATCCAAAAGCAACATTAGTACCACAAAAAGCAAATGCACGTAATGTTTTAGCACACTTACTTTCTGGAAAAACACGTGTTGCAATTTTAGGACGAGATAATCTCCCAGATGAAGATTCTCTTATGAGTCTTTATAATGTTGAACCTTATTACAAAATGGAATTAGCAAATGATGCTTTGGTATTTTTTACTAATGTAGATTTTCCAATCGATACGCTTAATGACGAAATTATATTTAAAGTCTTAACGGAAAACAAAAAATTTACAAGTTTTTTGCCAAAACTTGAAACAGAACCAGAATTAGCTATAGCACATCAAAATTCCTCTGAATATGGTAATTTAATAAATTTAGCAGCAAAGAGAAAAGAAATTAAAAGATATATTAATTTACTTCCAAACTCTGATTCTGTGCTTTCTTTTGTCAAGCATAATCCAAACGCAATTGGAATTTGTTATTTATCTCAAGTACAAGGTGAATTTTTTAAATTATTACGTATAGGTTATACAGATACAACTGGTAAATATATAAAGGCAACAAAACCAGTTCATCAATCATACGTCATAATGGGTGAATATCCTTTTAAAACTACATTAAGATTATATTTATTGGAAGACAGAAAAAATCTTCCATTTTGGTTCGGTGTATTTTTAGAAAAAGAAGCTATTTCGGTAAAAACTTATGAAAAAGCAAGACTTATTCCATGTTATGCTAAATATCATTTAGAAGATTGGAGAAAACAATAATGGATAATAATTTTAACGACAATAAAAACAATAATATTCAAACTGCTTTAAATAATATGTGGGAAGCAGTTAAAACAGCTGTTGATAGAATTAATTCTTATAATAATAAGATAATTACTCTACAAAATAATATCGATAGTTTAACACGCTCACTAAATGATAAAAATAATGAACTCGAAAGCAAACATCAAGTTGTATATAGATTAGAAAAAGATTTATCAGCTAAAACCAATGAAATACATAATCAAGATGATGTTATTGCTAATCTTACAATTCAGATTAAAGAATTAAAAAAAATAGAAGATGATTATTTTAATATGCTTGCAGAACAGCAAGAATCTATTGAAAAACTAAAACATTTTAATGACATAAAAGCAAAGTTAGATACAGCTCAAGTTCAAATAGATAATCAAACAAAAGAACTAAAAGAAAAATCGGATGAATTAATATTACTAAAAAATAATTTAGAAGATAAAAATAATCAGAACAATAACTATAATATCCTCTCTCAAAATTATGAATTTGCAAAACAAGAAATTATAAACAATAAAAAAGAACTAAATATTCGCAATGAACAAATAGAAAATCTTAAAATAAAAATTATTGAATTGGAAAGTTCTTTATTAGTGTATGATTCACTAAATGAAAATAATAAATTAAATATACAACAAAAGGAAAATTTAGAAAAAGAGTTATTAGAATGTAAAAATTATATAAAAGAACTGGTTGATAAAAATAATACCGAAA
>JAFRQN010000039.1 GCA_017428585.1 Bacteroidota bacterium
TAGATAGAAACTGCAAATATATAGTACAAATATCAACAGACAATGCATTCTATAAATTAGTCGAAAATGATACTCTGGAAAATACTGATAGATGCAGGTTAAATAAAAATCTTTTGCCTAATACTTATTATTATGTAAGAGTTGGAGCTGGGAATGAAACAGGCAAAAAATTTGAATGGACTCCTGTGGTAATTTTCAAAACTGCTGAATTTATAAATATCGGTGACATTAAAGGTGATTTATGTGCAGGACAGCCTGTTCAAATTAATTATGAATTGGTAGACAATACTATCCATAAGGAATTTAATTTCTTGCTGTCTGACTATAACGGCAATTTTAATAATAATATACTGCTTGGAACTAAAATGATAAGTAGTACAGGAAGTATTAAAGTTGAAATTCCAGATGAAGTAATTTCTGGTAGAAATTATAGATTTAAAATCGAAGCTGTTGATGGATCTATTGCAAGTTCAAGCAGAAAATATACAATAAAACAAATTCCAAAGCCTTTAATCATTCAAGAAACCATAAAAGAAAAGATATGTCTTAACGATATTGTTACATATTCAATCGCTGCTGATGAAAATTATTCTTCTAATGATTATCTAAAATATGAATGGGAAGTATTTAATGGTAATATTTTAAATATAGATACTATAGCTAAAACTATTGAAGTTTTATGGAGAAGTACTGGTCAATCAAAAATAAAACTGAAAGCTATAAATATTAATGATTGTTATAATATTGTAGAAAATTCTTTCTATGTTCACGATTATCCTAATATAAATTTTTCAGGTAAAAATAGAGTATGCGCTAATGAGGAAGCAAAATATTATTTCCCTAATAATCTGTATAATTTTGATATATCTGTTTTAGGCGGAGTTATTTCTGAAAGGAAAAAAGACAGTATTGCCATTATATGGGACGAAGGCATTGACAGCGGAAATGTACATATAGAAAACATAAATGAAAATTACTGTGATTTAGAGTATGATTTCCCTGTTGTTATCAATCAAAATCCTATTGTTGATTTTATTGGTGATACATTATTTTGCAGCGAAACAAGCTATTATGAGTATAAAGCAGTTTATGATGATGTAGATACGAATGCATACCAATATATTTGGCTGGTTGAAGGCGGTGAATTATCTGGATATGGAAGATATACAAATACAAAAGTTATGTGGTTTAATGATACATGCAGCATTACTTTGATTATTGTTAATAAAAAATCACATTGTAATTCCAGTTTAACTAAATTGGTTGTTAAAACTAATCCTCCTAATAAGCCTCAAATTTATTTTAATGAAGAATATCATCTTTTAATTGCTTCTGAAGAAGCAGATTTTTATCAATGGTATTTAGATGACAAACCTATTGAAAATGCTAATTCTAATACTTTTGATCCTGTTTTAACTGGAACATATTATGTTAAAATAAGAAATAATTTTAAATGCGAAGCTGTTTCTGACGGTTTTTATTATAATTCGTCTTGTATAAATAATAATTCTGCCTATGTAGATTATTATATAGAACATAATATATTAAAATTATTATTGAAAAATTATCTTGTCGGCAATCTAAATATCGAATTGTTTAATATTTTAGGTCAAAAGGTTTATAGTAATAGTTTATTAAATTCTTCTTTTGACAATCTAATTGAAATTCCTATAATTAATTTATCAAATGGAACTTATTTCTTAAGAATTATTTCAGATAATCATATAGAAAATATAAGAATAATTTTATAAATTTATAAAAAAAAGAGCAGTGGAGTACTGCTCTTTTTTATTATATTATCATATTATTATTCTTTTATGAAATTGAAAATACTTCGTTTTATTTTTAATGAATAAGTGCCGGTGCTAAGTTGTTCCTCATTAATTGTATTAGAATTATTAATATCTTTTATAATTAATTTTCCGCTCATATCATATATCTCATATTCTTTACATAAGAAATTGTTATTTTAAATTTTTATATTTCATATTATCTAAAGA
>JAFRQN010000270.1 GCA_017428585.1 Bacteroidota bacterium
CAACTACTTTTAAATTCAAATCAGTTGGTGTTGGATCTAAAGAATTAGTATATACATAGTCTATATCAATTGTACCCAAAGCATAGCCAAACCAAATTTCTTCATTATATAATTCATTTCGTTGATTTACAAATGTTGTTGTATATGGCAACAATACCCATGTATTTACATTATTTTTGTAATATACCAATACAGCACCATTATCAATTGTAGAAATAGTAATGCTTGGTACATTTATACGAAGGTACCAATGAT
Source organism: Bacteroidota bacterium (assembly GCA_017428585.1). GTDB lineage: Bacteria > Bacteroidota > Ignavibacteria > Kapaibacteriales > UBA2268 > JAAYTD01. The sequence continues at coordinate 256 of JAFRQN010000270.1, forward strand.
AATCCTCTGTTTTTATCCAATCATTTTTATTTATATTAAAATAAAAGGATTCTGAGGTCATTTTAGGAGATGGCTCTACTGTTGTATAATAGGTATCTCCACAACTATTAAATGTAAATAACGATATAATAATTAGACCAAGCAAATATATTTTTTTCATTGCGTTATTATAGATATAAAATTAAGCAATACTAAAGTATTGCTTAATTTTATGAAAATGTTAAGGAAATTATATTTCTGTTAAATCTTTTTCTTTTGCCGCTAAAGCAATATCAATTTCTTTAATGTAGTTATCTGTAAGTTTTTGAATTTCATCTTCTCCACGTTTTCTATCATCTTCAGAAATTTCTTTGCTTTTTTCTGCTTTTTTCAAATTTTCCATTTGATCGCGTCTAATATTTCTGATTGCAACTTTTCCTTCTTCACTTTGTTTTTTGCAGATTTTAACAAATTCTTTTCTACGTTCTTCTGTTAATGGAGGAACAGGAATTCTTAGAATTTGCCCATCATTTTGAGGATTAAACCCCAAGCCTGCAGCTTGAATAGCTTTATCTATTAATGGCAATACAGTTCTATCAAAAGGTTGTACTATTATTGTTCTTGCATCAGGTACAGAAATACCTGCAACTTGATTTATAGGTGTAGGAGAACCATAATAATCAATTTTAACATCATCAAGTAAAGAAGCAGAAGCACGACCTGTACGAACTTTCTCTAACTGCGTTTTACAATGGTTAACTGCTTTGCCCATTAATTCTTTGCTTTTTTCTTGAATTTCTTTTACTGTCATAATATTATATAAATTATATTATAATTATTAATTATTTAATTTTTTTGTTCTTTACAATTAATATAATAAGTCCAATTACTAAAGCTAAAATTATTAACAACCAAACTAAATTATCTAATAGAAATTGAACAAATGGACTATTAACATCGTTTCCTCTTCTTTCTATTTCTAATAAAAAGTCATTTAGTTCGTTTTCAATATTGTCAGCTTGTGATATGGCACAATCTACATTGCTGGATCTTAGTTTTGCAACTAATTTATTACTTGCTTCTATATAATTTGTAATTTGATCTGTATGTTTGTGATTTTCAGCAAAATATACAGCGGCAGTATCCATAAATTCATTATCAGATCTCATTGATTGCAATGTGGTCATGAAATTTGTCTTTAATAAATTGGCTATAGAACACTGCATATCAGCTAAAGAATCAGTGATTGTTTTAGGAACATCCTGCATTAAATCATTATCAATTATATCATCTGGGAAAAGAAGCAACATCTGAGCAACTAAGTTGCTGCTGTTTTGAAGTATTTCTTTTGTAGCAATGTTTTCATCTTGTATTTTTTTATTAACTTGCTTAACTTTAGAAATTTGCTTTTTATATTGAGATATTTGGTAGTTTAAATCATCAATTAAAGCATATAATCTTACATTTTCTTCTGTAAGGCTGTCATTCTTCAATTCAGCTGCTTGTCTAAGAGTCGTTTCAGCGTCAAGTTCATCTAAAGTTTTTGACATATTTTGTAATTGTTCAAGATATGCATTATATTCTTTTACTTTAGTTGCCGCTTCTGATTTTATTTGCAAACATAAACGCTTATTAGCTTCACCATATTTTGTTGGTTCTAACGCCATTGCAGAATTTAATGCTTGTAAATCAACATTAGTAATTTTCTCAACATTCTTTGTTAGAATAGGACGAATCTTAGCTAAATACTCTTGAAATGCTTCTTCTGATTGTGCGAATAAGAAAATACTGCAAGTTAAAAAATATATAGTAAATAGTAAAAATTTTTTCATAGTTATTCTCCTGCTTTTGTTGTACTAATTAATTCCCATTTTTTATTGTCAATGTTGAATAAAAATTTATATCCGTTGTTTTGGTCACGCATTAATAAATTTTTATTGCTTATTTCAAATACAGGCGGCATAGATAGGTTATCAGCAGGGAATTTAAAGCCTTTTATTTTAGCTTGATTATCTGTTGGTGTTAACATCCATAAATTCTTAAAACCATAACCCGTTACAAAATAACGTCCACGTATTTTGGCTATAGTCAAATCTATGCCATCGCGTGGAATTATGCCTTCACCTTCTAAAATTTTGTCCATAGTAATTTTTTCACCTGTTTCACTCAAAAGAGCAATGCAATGTCCATTTACCATGGCTGTTGTTGGACATTCATGGTTGTTGCATAATAATCTTTGTGAATTGATACAGGTTAAACAAGTTTGGTCAAAATCAATTTTAGTCGCACACGATGAAAAAATGAATGCAATTAGTATAGCAATTAAGCCTAAATAATTTTTCATTATTACCTCGTTAAATTATTTATAAATTATTATATTCTTTTTTTTAATTTTAAGTTAAATAGTTTAAATATTTACAATACTTCCATTCTATGTAATTTCTAAAATAAACAAAAATTATGAAATATCATAATAATTTTAACTTTTAATTTGAATATTATTAAATTCTCTAAAAATATATAAAAACTTGTAAAAATTTAGTATATTTGTAATTCTAAAAAAGACTATAATTTTAATTAAAAAATCTTAATTAAAATTAGGGTTGAAATCTAAAAATGTTGTTTTTTATTAATTTATTTTCATTATATAGGATCAGAAATGCTAGAAAAAAAAGATTATCTTAATCCAGAAAAATTAGTAGAACACATTGATATAAAGAAATATAATGTTGTTCCTTTAGTTGATGCAATGGGCAAAATGGCTTTTCAGGCAAGAACATTAAGCCGTGCTGCTAATATTTATTCAAATATGTTAGCTGATAAAGAATGTTCTATATATTTAACTATTGCAGGATCTTTATTTAGTGCAGGATTAAAACATGTTGTTGTTGATATGATACGCAATAATATGGTTGATGCTATTATTTCAAATGGTGCAAATATTGTTGATCAAGATTTTTTTGAAGCTCTTGGTTATAGACATTATCAAGGAACACAATTTGTTGATGATAATGCATTGCGTGAATTAATGATAGACAGAATTTATGATACTTATATTGATGAAGATGAATTAAGAGTTTGTGATATGACTGTGGCTGAGATAGCAAATTCTTTGGAAGCTCGTCCATATAGTTCAAGAGAATTTATAGAAGAAATGGGGAAGTATTTAGTAGAGCATGATCTTGGAAAAGATTCTGTTATAAGAAATGCGTATGAAAAACGTGTTCCGATTTTCTGTCCAGCATTCTCTGATTGTAGTGCAGGCTTTGGATTAGTACACCATCAATATGAAAAAAATAGTAAAAATTGTGTATCAATAGATTCTGCAAAAGATTTTCTTGAACTAACAAAAACAAAAATTCATAATCCAGTAAGTGGTGTATTTATGTTAGGCGGCGGTGTTCCTAAAAACTTTACTCAAGATATCGTTGTTGCATGTGAAGTTCTTGGAAAAGATGTTGATATGCATAAATATGCTGTACAAATTACTGTTGCTGATGAACGAGATGGAGCTTTATCTGGTTCTACATTAAAAGAAGCTAATTCTTGGGGAAAAGTTGAAACTACTTCAGAACAAATGGTTTTCTGTGAAGCAACAGTTGCTTTACCACTTATAGCAGGCTATGGATATCACTCAAATAATTGGAAAAACAGAGAAGCTAAAAAGTTTTCTGATTTCCTAAATAAAGATAATTAATATTTAAAAATTTAATATATAAGGATTTTATAATGAAAATAACACGTTTTAATGAAATTCATAAAGCTCTCGGAGCAAAAATGGTGGAATTTGCTGGATTTGAAATGCCAATCCAATATCCTAATGGAATTATTCACGAACATCATGTAGTTAGAGAAAAAGTTGGTGTTTTTGATGTTTCTCACATGGGAGAATTCGAAGTTAGAGGTGCAGATTCACTTAAATTTTTACAATATTTAACACTTAATGATGTTGCTAAGTTAAATAAAGGTAATATTCAATACTCTGCAATGTGTTTTGAAGATGGTGGAATTGTAGATGATTTCCTTGTTTATAACTTAGGCGATTATTATATGTTAATAGTCAATGGTGCAAATATTGACAAAGATTGGAATTGGGTAAATAAAGTTGCTAAAGACTTTAATGTTACTTTGTCAAATGTATCAGATGATTACAATTTGCTTGCTGTTCAAGGTCCTAATTCTTTGAAAGTTATACAAAAACTTACATCTAATAAATTGGATGGTATAGAATACTATAATTTTGAATTAGGTAAAGTTGCAGATATTGATACTATTATCTCAAGAACAGGATATACAGGCGAGCTTGGTTTTGAACTTTATTTCAAAGGTGATGAAGCTGTTGCAAAGAAAATGTGGGATAGCTTGTTCGAGGCTGGCAAAGAATTTGGTATCGAACCAACTGGTTTAGGTGCAAGAGATACTTTAAGAATGGAAAAAGGCTATTGTTTATATGGAAATGATATTGATGCAACAACAAATCCTATAGAAGCAGGTCTTGGTTGGATTACAAAATTTAAGAAAGGTCCTTTCGTTGCAAGTGAATTATTAGCTAAAGTAAAAGAAGAAGGTCCTTCAAGAAAATTAGTAGGTATTTTATCAGATGCTGAAAAATTTATTCCAAGACATGGATATAAATTATTCTGCAATGATAAACAAATTGGTTTTGTTACAAGCGGTAATATTTCTCCAACATTAAATAAACCAATTGCTATTGGTTATGTTGCTTCAGAATTTAAGGAACCAGGCAGTAAAATTCAAATAGAAGCAAGAGGAAAATTATTCCCTGCAACTGTAACAAAAATGCCTTTTTTAGCATAATGTAATTTTAATGTATATTTTGATTCGAAATATTATTTTTTATTATTTTTGATATTAAATATAAAATATGTTTTTACAAGGGGAATAGTATGCCTATATATGAATACAAATGTGAAAAAACAGGAAATATTTATGAAGTTAAGCAAGGAATAAATGATCTCCCACTTACTCATTGTACTTTAGAGAATTGTGAATGTAAAGGAACAAGCAAAGTTCATAGAATTATTAGTAAAAATATTGGGTTAGTATTTAATGGTTCTGGTTTTTATCAAACTGATTATGTACATACTCATACAAGTTTTCCTGGCGGAAATAGAATTAAACATGAACATCCTGATAATTGTGAGTGTTGTAAAGCTAATAATATTTGTTCAAATAGTGATAAATAAATATATAATATAAAGATTATGAAGAGAAATATAAATTCAACAACTGTCATAGGTGTAATTCGTAATGGAAAAGCAGCATTAGGCTCTGATGGTCAAGTTACGTTGGGAGAGTCTATTGTAATGAAAGGGAATGCAAAAAAAGTAAGAAGAATATACAATAATGAAATTCTTGTTGGCTTTGCTGGTGCAACAGCAGATGCATTTACTTTGTTGCAGAGATTTGAAGAAAAACTTGAAACTAATCGCGGCAAATTAATGAAAGCATCCATTGAACTGGCTAAAGATTGGCGGACAGATAGATATCTTAGAAAATTAGAAGCAATGCTTATTGTTATGAATAAAACAGAAGCTCTTTTAATTAGTGGTACAGGTGATGTAATAGAACCAGAAGAAGGTATTATTACGATAGGTTCTGGTGGACCTTATGCACTTGCCGCTGCACAAGCTTTAGTACGAAATACGGATTTAAGCGCTCGAGATATTGTTGAAAAATCATTAAATATTGCTGGAAATATTTGTATATATACTAATACAAATTTAACAATTGAAGAATTGTAATTATTAAACAAAATGTACTAAAAAACCCATAGATATTCTATGGGTTTTTTTATAAAATGATATATTATTATTTATTTTGTTTCCAATATACTTAATTCGTTCATTTGATTATAATTGGTAAATGAATATTGTAATGGAGTTATAGCAACATATCCATTTTCAACAG
>JAFRQN010000271.1 GCA_017428585.1 Bacteroidota bacterium
ACAAAAAAGATCAAGTTTTTATACAATTTCCAATGCTGATAATTATTATTCATTTTGGAAAAAGTATAAAAGACCGCCTGAAAAACAAGAATTTTTGAATATACTTGAGCGGAGCAGCACTCTTTATTCAGATAAATATAGGAAAGATACAGGCGGAGAATACACTCCAACCTGCTTTGTAGAAAAACAAAACGAAATTCTTGCCAAGCATTACAATATGGATGATTTCATTGTTTTTGATCCATGTGCTGGCGTCGGCAATCTTGAAAACCAGTTTGGCAAAGATTATAAGCAGTACTGCTATTTATCTACTCTTGAACAAATGGATGTTGATATCTGCAAGATTAAGGGTTTTGAAAATTCAATACAGTATGATTACCTAAAAGATGACGAACATCCTAAATGGATGTATAAAGGAACAGAACTTGATATCAACGAAATATGCAAAAGAGAAAAAAGAAAGTTGATGATTATAATGAATCCACCTTATCAAAAAGGATATAAAAAAGGATTTAAGAATGATTTAGCCATTGAGTTTTTTAACAAAGTTATTAAATTAAATCCAGATGTTATTGTTTATTATTGTAAAACAGAGTTTCTATTAAGAGATACTATTAGTAATTATGTTAATTCAAAATATAAAATTGTATCTCATATTTTTAGCAATGCAAAAACTACATTTTTGCTATCTAAATGGTCTATCAGCCAAATTATTTTTGATAAGAATAAAGGAGATATTATTACTTATGATAGAGTAAAAGCAGATAGATATGAACTTGATGTTAAAACTAATAAATTAAATTATGTTAAAACTTATGAATATGACAACAAAAGTAATAATTTAATAAAGGAAATTGAGAAAAAAATAAAGAGCAATAATGATGGAATGATTTTAGGACAGTGGTGTTATTTAAGTGATGTTTTAGTTGTTAGTAATGGTGGAAAAGATAAAATAGCAAAAATAACAACACATAATCTAAAATGGTGTTTATTATCAAAAGGTATTAATTTTAATGCTCATGATAATTATTATGAATGGAATTATTTAGTATATAGAGGTAAAACGGAAGAAATATCAGAAGAACTCTTTAATGATTCAATAATGTTTTCTTTATTTTATAATAAAAATTTATTTTCTAATAAAGGATATAAGAATTATATTATGCCTTTTAGAGCAGAAGAATTAGGTTGTGAAAAGAACAAATTAAATGTTTTGTTTCCAGAAAACAACAATTCTGATATATTTTCTGATAATGATGAAAAGCCTTTTGATTTTAGAGAATTTCTTTCTCAATTTAATTTTTCAAGAGAAGCAAAAGATCTATATAATGCAGCATTAGAAATATTTAAATTTTATCATAGTAATAATGAATACACTAATAAAGACTGGAACGACAGTTTCTATGATATTACAAATACAATAATGGGAAAAGATCCATCAAGTTTCAAAGAATTAGAATCAGACAATGATACAAGGATTAATAAAGTAAGAACGACAAAAGGTACACGAGGATTTGGTAGAACTACGATAAAATATGTTGTAAATTCTGAATATGTGCCAATGTTTATACATTTCTTTGATGTTCGAGATGCGCTTGCAAGGAAGATAAACAGGCAGCTTGTAGAACAGAAGCTGCTATTATGGGAAAGAGAAAATATATATTAAAATAGACATTATTATAAAAGAATAAAAAAGAGCAGATAAACTGCTCTTTTTTTTATTCTATAATTAAGCAATAGTTTTGAATTATTATAATTTAG
>JAFRQN010000272.1 GCA_017428585.1 Bacteroidota bacterium
ACAATAAAGTTAATTAAATCAATCAATATATAAATAAATAGTGAATATAATATATAATTCAAAAATAAGAATTTTAATTATAATAATAATTTATTTTGTTATTATTTCTTTTTGTTTTAATAAATTTTTTAAATTCTTTTCTACAAAAACCTCTTCATTTTTACTATAATGTTTATTTGTATAATACATTAAAGTGGAATAGGTTGATGGTGTCGGCGTGAATATCTGAATTTGTTCTGGCAAAATATGAAATTCTTTTGAAAATCTTTTTTTCATATTTTTCATATCTTCCAAAGTACAGCCAGGGTGTCCTGCCATTAAATAATAAGTCAGAAATTGTTTTTTATTATTATCTTTTGAAATCTTTTTAAATCTTTGATAAAACTGCTGGAGATATTTTTCTGGTTTTGCCATTAAGTTAAGGATTTTGTCTTCTGTATGTTCTGGCGCTATTTTCATTTGTCCGCTAATGCAGTTAGCGACAATATAATTTAGATATGCATCACCAAACTTTTTATCTTCCATTATTAAGTCATATCTAATGCCGGAACTGACGAATATTTTTCTAATTTTATTATTTTTTGCAATTTTTCTCAATAACTGTAAATGGTCTGAATGATTTATACTTCTATTTTTGCAGATAGCAGGGTATAAACATCTTTTATTTTTGCAGGTTCCATATTTTTCCTGTTGTTTGCAGGTCATTCCATACATGTTTGCGCTTGCACCGCCAACATCATAGATAATACCTTTAAATTTAGGATCTTCCGTAAAACTTTTAACTTCTTTTAATATTGATTCTTCGCTTCTTGAACGTATTGTTTTGCCGAAATGTACTGCAATAGCGCAAAAATTGCATTCTCCGAAACAGCCTCGATGGGATGTAATTGAAAATTTTATTGTATCTAATGCTTTTATTTTTCCCATTCCATTATACATAGGATGGGCTTTGTTTTCATATTTATAGTTATATACTTTATCTAATTCTTCAGTTTGCAGATAGTAATTAGGAGGATTTTGGATTAACAGCCTGTTGTTTACAGGTTCTATTAATCGTTTTGAATTTATAGGATCGTTATTGTTATAGAATGTATTAAATAATTCTATAAATTTGTCTTTGTCTTTTAATGTTTCTTCGTGTGAGGGCAGTATAACAGCATTATTTTTTAAGGTCTCAATTTCTGATTGATTAGCTGGAAAGCATATACCTCGCTGTTCTGTTATAGGTTCATTGTTTTTTATTTTATTTGCTAATTCTACAATAGTTCTTTCGCCTTCTCCATAAATTAAAATGTCTGCTTTGGAATCAAACAATATAGGACGACGCAGAGTATTATCCCAATAGTCATAATGTGTTACACGTCTTAAACTTGCTTCTATGCCGCCTATAACAATTGGAACTTTTTTATTGTAGTATTGTTTTATAAGATTAACGTATCTAATTACAGCGCGATCTGGTCGTTTATTATTAATTCCGTTGGGTGTTAAATCATCGGATTGTCTTTTTTTCTTTAATGCAGTATAATTAGCAACCATAGAATCCATTGCTCCGCTGGAGACAGCCCAAAACAATTTAGGGTTGCCGAATTTCATTATATCTATATCTGACGAAAGGGAAGGCTGGGGGATAATAGCCACTCTATAGCCATGTTCTAATAAACATCTGCCTATAACAGCAATGCCGTTAAAACTATTGTCTATATATGCATCTCCGCTTACTAAGATAATATCTATTTCTTTCCAGTTTAATTTCTTTACTTCTTCTATTGTTGCTGGTATGAACACTATTTCCTCTTTAATTGCATTTTTTGCGTTTTATTATGTAATCCATTAACGCTTTATCAAAAGGGGTATCAGTTGTTATTAAATTATAATCTATGTTATGATGAATAGACTCAAGCTGCAAGTCTTTTATATATTCCTGCATTGCTGATTTATATGCTGCCTTTATTTGATGAGGCTGCGTTATCATTTTTTCGCCTGTTTCTAAATCAACAAAGTTAGCGCTATTTCCAAAATCAAAATCTATCTCTCTTGGATCTAAAATATGGAATAGCAATACTTCGTGTTTTTTATGTCTCAAATGTCTTAAAGCCTCTATTATGGATGATTTAGCATCAAAGAAATCGCTAAATATAATAACCAAGCCGCGTCGTTTTATTCTTTCTGCCAATATATCCAATGCATTAGCGGTTCCTGTGGTATCGCTTGGTTTTGCAGCTTCCAATGTTGATAATATTTGATTAATGTATGACGTTCTGGAATTAGGAGGAAGAAATTTTTGAATCTGATTATTGTATAATATTAATCCAACAGAGTCTCTCTGCTGCAGCATCAGCATAGTTAGCGCTGCTGACAAATAGCAAGAATATTCAAATTTTGATATACGTCCTTGAGAAGAAAATCCCATTGATGCACTGGTATCTATTGCTATCATTGAACGCAGATTTGTTTCTTCTTCAAATTCCTTAACATAATATCGTGCGGAACGTCCATAAACACGCCAATCTATAAATCTTATCTCATCGCCTGGTCTATACTGTCTATGTTGTGAAAATTCTACACTAAACCCATGATAAGGTGATTTATGCATGCCTGTTATAAAACCTTCAACTACAAGTTTAGCTTTTAATTCTATATTTCCTATTTTTGCTATTGTATCAGGATCTAAATATTTTCTATAATCATTCATTTATTTTTTTATTCTTAACAATTTTCTTAATAAAGTAAGATATCCTATATAATTGAATATATAGGATATCTATTGCTATAGCATAGCTGCTTTTTGTTTATTTTATTTATTAACTATAAAATTTCTAAAATATTTGCAGTTGTTAATTGTAAAGCAAATATAATATGTACCATTTGCTAAATTAGCAGCATTATAATTATATGTATTAATATTATCTAATAAACTGCCATTAACATCAAATAATTGTATTGATGATACATTAGCTGCATATTCAGATGGAATAGTAATATTGATATTTTCTATTGCTGGATTTGGATAAACAGCAATATCTATATTATTATTTTCTAATATACTTTCATTTTCATCATCTTCATCAGTATATATCATTTCAAAACATTCTATTTCATTATTAGCAATATTATCATCAGCTAATAAAATACAAACTTTATCTGTATCTGCTGTTTCATCGTTTATGCCAACTGCCCAATAAGGAATATCTTCTTGAATTTGAATGCCTGCTGGAACATCTTCTAATGGTATATATAAAAATGCTATATAAGATGCACGTGTTTCGTCATCTTTGGCTGGAATTTCTTCTATAAAGTTAGTAGTTTCTAATAATTTCTTTACAAAAATAGGACTGTCAGATTCAGGAGTTAAATTTAAGAATCTTTGTGCTTCATTGATTCCCTCTTCTTCGTCTTCTTCTATAGGAGTAATACTAATAAAAGGCTGTCCAAACATAACAATACAGCCAGCGAGCATGTAATTGTCTTCTTCATCTTCTCTATAATTTATAGTATAAATCCAGTAATTTGATTTACCTAAAGCATCGCCTTCAAAAGCCATTTCTAAATCAAATGTTTCTTCGCCCATTCCTAAATCTAAAGAACCATTGAGTGCGGAGATAACATCAACTAATTTAACATTTGCAATGTCATAAAATTCAGATTCCATTTGAGCAAGAACTAATTGATAACCCTCGTATGCTGAAACATAACCTTCATAAGCAGCAAAAACAGATTCTGAACGGCTAAATAAAATAACCAATAAACTAAAAAAGATTAATAATTTTTTCATAATTTTAAACTATATATTTATTAAACAAAAATTAATTAGCAACTATAAAAGCACGATAATGTTTACAATTATTGATTGTAAAGCAAATATAATAAGTGCCGTTTGCTAAATTTGATACATTATAATTATAAGTGTTTATATTATCTAATAAACTGCCATTAACATCAAATAATTGTATCGATGATACATTATTTTTAAGTTCTTCTGGAATAGAAATATTAATATTTTCTACAACAGGATTTGGATAAATAGAAATATCTACATTATTTTCTAATATACTTTCATTTTCATCCTCATATTCTGCTTCAAAACATTGTACATCATTATTGATAATATTTTCATCAGCTAATAATATACAAGTTTTTTCTATATTTTCTACTAAATTGTTTGATGAAGCCTGCCAGTAAGGAGCATCTTGAAATGGAAATTCAATTTTGAGATCTTCAGCAGAAATATATGAAAATACTAAACCAGCTGAACGTGTTGTATCATCTAATTCTGGAAGTGATTCTACAAAATTTGAGTTTTCTACTAATTTCTTTATAAATACAGGACTATCATTTTCTTCTGTTAAGTTTATAAATTTTTGTGCTGATGGGAAATCTCCTGCCTCCATTGTTTCTTCGTCAAGTGGAGTAACTTGAACTATAGGCATTCCATATATATATGCACAAAGACCGACAAGAAATGTATCGTAGTCATCTTCTTTATAATTAATATAGTAAATCCAGAAATTGGATTTTCCTATATCTTCACCTTCAAAATGTGTTATCATATCAAACATCATTCCATTGCCAATGTCGAATGTTGAGTTTATTCCTGCCATAACAGCAATTAAATTGACATTTGATAAATCGTAAAATTCAGATTCCATTTGAGCTTTGATTAATTGATAACCTTCGTAAGCTGTATAATCTGCTGAAAATAATTCTACACGACTAAATAGAATCATAAACAAGCTAAAAAGCAATATTGTTTTTTTCATAATTCTTAATTTAATATTTTTAACAAAATTAATTAGCGATTATAAAAGCACGATAATATTTGCAGTTATTGATTGTAAAGCAAATATAATATGTACCGTTTGGTAAATTGGCAGCATTATAATTATAAGAATTTATATTGTCCAATAAATTTCCATTAATATCGAATAATTCAATATTGGAAATACTGTTTTCATATTCAACAGGAATATATATATTGATATTCTCTGATGCTGGATTTGGACTAATAGAAATATCTATGTTTTTTGCTTCAATACTGCTGCCGCCGTATGTTACACAATTTACAATAGAACTATTTACTGCGGAACATCCATCAAAATTTAATGAAAGTAGATTAACTTTTACAGAACACAATAATTCAGGTGCTTTCATTTCATAATCTATTATTCCAAAAGCCCAATAATTTGTATTAGATTCTAAATTTTTATATGGAGCATATAATGAACGTATCGTTAAATAGTTCCAATACCGAACAGGATCATTTGTGATGTCATTCAAATAATCGATATAAATTGGATCTTGAACTAATTGTTCTACCATCTTTGGACTGTCATTCTTTTCATTTAATTCTATAGAATTTTTATAATCATAGCCAAATTGAGGTCCCATATCTTTGTCTATCTGAAGTCCTGAGATTGTTCCATTATTTTTAGATACAAGAATATAGATAATTTTATTAGTAGTCTCTGTTGCATCTACAAATGTATAAATCCATTCTGTTGCTTTGCCTATGTCTTTACCTTCTGTTTTAAGAACGCTTTTAATATTGGTAATTCCAATAATAATACTATTTGACCAATCTACTGATATTAATCTTGGGTATTTTATTCCTTTGCTTATTACAGTTTCTTTTGCTGTTGCTAACCCTTCATAGGCTGTTATGAAGTTAGCTTCTGCTTTTGCAAAATTTGCAGCAATAAAGAAAATGAGAACTATGCTTAATAGTTTTTTCATATTTTTAATTCTGTTATATTATAATTCTACAGGCTTTTCTGATACATTAAGAATATGATTTGTATATCGTACTGCTGTAAATAAATAATCTGATAGTCTATTCAAATACTGTAAAGATGCTTCGGTTATTTCCTCTTCTTCCTTGAGCGCAACAGCTGCTCTTTCTGCACGGCGGCATACTGTTCTTGCATAATTAAGGAATGCTGCAAATTTCGTTTCGTATGTATTTACAAAACTTTTCAGCGGAGGAAGCATATTATAATACTTGTCTATTTTGTTTTCTAATGCAGAAACCTGTTCCTCTTTTATTCTTATAATTTTCTTAAATTCAGAATCAAACGGGGTAGCGAAGTCAGCGCCTAAAATAAACAATTCATTGCATATATTTGATATATCGTCTTTTATGTCTTTTGGACCTTCAAACTGCAATGCAATAGATAAAACTGCATTAAGTTCATCAACGGTTCCATATAAATCAACTCGAAGCGAATTTTTTGAAACTCTTTTCCCGCCAATTAGGGAAGTAGTTCCTTTATCACCTGTTTTTGTATATACTTTCATATTACAATTTTTATGTTTAATTGATTTAATAGTTTCAATAATATTTTTATTCTTTGTTCTTGTGTTCTATAACACGTCCGTATGCTGATAATTCTATAAATTCTTCATCTGGATGATCGATCAATATTTTGATTTTCCCGTGTATATGTCCTAATTTGTCAGGAGTAATAGATGTTTCTAATTCAAATGTTTCATCTGGTTTTATTTCATCGCCAGGTTTTAGATTAACTTTTAAGTTAGAACGTTCTATTATAATATCTTTTATTTTTGCTGTTGCTTTTGAAGTATTTTTTATTTGTGTTTTTGTTGTTGCCAATTCGTTAATATATAATTTATCAAAACTTATATAACGAGGAACTATAACGAATGGACGGATTACGTTACATTTCAATAAATAAACCAATCTATAATTTTGTGGATCGTTTGTTGTTATTGTAACGCTTTTTGTTATCTGTCCACTGAATGTTTTTATATTTAAATCTACTGCAATAGTTGCTGTATCGCCCGGAGCTATATTTTCTGGATAGCCTGGAACTGTTGTACAGCCGCAGCCTGGTCTAACATCTAATATCTTTAATGTATCTTTTCCTGCATTATATAGATGAATATCAGTAGTTAATGCTACTTGATAATGAACATCGCCCCAGCTTTTTTCTTTTTCCAATAAAACTGCTGATGGTTGTGCATTTAAAATATTAGCTGAAAATAAAACTAATATGCCTAATAATAATGATAGTTTGTTACTAATTGTCTTTTTCATAACTTTTTCTATAATTATTTTTTATTTAAAAAATTTAACTTTCTTTAATTTTTATATATGTTTAACTTACTAATATACAATAATATTTATTTAAATAAAAATATTTTATTATATGTTGAAAAATATATTTATATAATTGTGATTTTATAACAATTTTCTCCTTTTTTTTTCGTATATTGCATATCATATATATGTAATTTTAGGATAGAATCATGGCAAAATCACCAAGTATATTATTTGTAGCTTCTGAAGCATACCCTTATTCTAAAGAAAGCGGTGTGGCTGATATTGCTTCATCTTTGCCTATTGCTTTACGCAATGCTGGCTGTGATATACGGGTTATGCTTCCTAAATATGGCTGT
>JAFRQN010000273.1 GCA_017428585.1 Bacteroidota bacterium
AATTAATGATGTGAATAGTTTCTCTTGCAGAAGAGAAACTATTTTTTTTGTAAATGGAAATATGTTTTTTGACAGTTTTTTTTGTATATTTGTAAAAGAATCATTAGTATTATTATTAATTTTTCATAGAATTATATCATATTGATAAAATATGGTATAAATATACTCCTTAAATATGACTAAATTTTAATGTGAATAGTTTCTCTTGCAAAAGAGAAACTATTTTTTTATTAATATTTATTTATTAACATCTATTGATAAACAATAGTTTTTATCATATATTTTTCGTATATTTGTAATGATATATTAAATAATAAAATGGTCTTTTTATCAGGTCATTTTATTGAAATTTTTGAATATTTTTTATAAATAATTAATATAAAATTTTTAGATGTTTAACGACAATAATATTATTCCTGCAGCGCTTGAAAATGAGATGAGTACATCTTATTTAAACTACTCTATGTCTGTTATTGTTGCTCGTGCAATTCCTGATGTAAGAGATGGATTAAAACCAGTACATAGACGTATACTTTATCAAATGCATAATGCAGGCTTCTTTTCTAACAGACCGTATAAAAAATCAGCAAGAATTGTCGGTGATGTACTTGGTAAGTATCATCCACATGGAGATACTTCAGTTTATGATGCATTGGCAAGAATGGCTCAAGAATGGTCTTTAAGATATCCTTTGGTAGATGGACAAGGTAATTTTGGTTCTATAGATGGTGATTCACCAGCTGCTATGCGTTATACAGAAGCAAGAATGGCGCCGATTACCCACTATATGCTTCAAGACATCAAGAAGGATACCGTAGATTTCATGCCGAATTTCGATGATGAATTGCTTGAACCTGTTGTTCTGCCAACTGTTCTTCCAACTTTATTATTAAATGGATCAAGCGGTATTGCCGTTGGTATGGCAACTAATCTGCCTCCTCATAATTTATCTGAAATTGTAGATGCTATTGTAGAATATATAAAAAATCCTGATATAACTATTAATGATATAATGAAGGTTTTGCCAGGTCCTGATTTCCCAACAGGTGGGATTATATATGGATATTCTGGTGTGCGAGAGGCTTATGAAACAGGCAGAGGCAAAATTATACTGCGTGCTAAATATCATACAGAAGAAACACAAAAACAAACTAAAATAATAGTTACAGAGATTCCTTATCAAGTAAATAAATCAGAATTGGTAAAAAGCATTGCCAAGCTCAAAAAAACAACAGACAAGGATAAAGATCCAGAATTGTTTAAAGCATTGAGCATGATATCTGATTTGAGGGATGAATCTGCAAGGGGTAATATTAGAATAGTTATTGAGCTTAAAAAAGACAGCATTCCTGATATAGTAACCAATCAATTATTGAAGCATACTCAATTACAGGTTACTTTTGGAGCTAATATGCTTGCTCTTGTAAAAGGCCGTCCAAAGCTTTTAACTTTAAAAGATTTATTAAGATATTTTGTTGAACATCGTGAAGAAGTTATTGTAAGACGAAGTAAATTTGATTTAGATGTTGCTGAAAAGCGTGTTCATATTTTGGAAGGCTTTATAAAAGCGTTAGACAATTTAGATGAAGTTATTCATATAATCAGACATTCTCAAAATAGAGCTGAGGCTTCTATTAGACTGCAGGAAAGATTTGCGTTTTCAAAAGAACAAGCAGAGGCTATACTGGATTTAAGAATGTATAGACTTACTAATATGGAACGTGAAAGCATAATAGCAGAAAAGAATGAATTATTAGCTAAAATAGAAAAACTGCGTTTTATAATCAGCAACAAGCAAGAACAGTTACGCATTATTGTTGAAGAGTTGTTGGAGATCAAGAAAAAATTTGCTGATGAAAGACGTACAGAAATTGTCTATAATACAGAAGATTTGAATAATGAAGACTTCATCGTAAATGAAGAAGTTATTGTTACCATTAGTCATAATGGTTATATAAAACGAATTCCTGCTAATACTTATAGACAACAAAATAAAGGCGGCAAGGGATTGAAGGGCATAACTACCGCAGAAAATGATTTTGTGGAATATGTCTTTAACGCTTCAACTCATCATCATTTATTATTCTTTACGGATAAGGGCAAAGTTTACAAAGTCAAGGTATATAATTTGCCTGAAGGCAATAGAAATGCAAAAGGTAGGGCTATTGCAAATGTTATCAATAAAGAGGATGACGAGACCGTTACAGCTTACTTGTCAACAAAAGAATTTAAGGATGACGAGTATGTTATAATGTGTACTCAGAATGGCGTTATCAAGAAAACGGAATTGTCTTTATTCTCAAATGTAAGAACAAACGGTATAATAGCTATATCTCTGCATGAAGACGATAAGCTTATATCAGCAAAAATTACAAATGGAAATAATGAAGTTATTTTGGGAACAAGACAAGGTTTTGCATGTCGTTTCAAGGAAGAAGACGTAAGATCGATGGGACGTACAGCAGCTGGCGTTCGAGGTATTGCTTTAGGCAAGACTGATAAAGTTGTTGCTATGGTGATATTAGAAAACAATGATACACAGTTATTAGTTGTATCTGAAAAAGGATTAGGCAAACGAACCAAGATAGAAGAATTCAGATTGATAAAACGCGGCGGCAAAGGCGTTATTTCTATGAATATTACAGAAAAGACAGGCAAGGTTGTCAGATTGCTTCCTGTAATGGATGATCAAGATCTTATTGTTATAACAACAGGCGGTATTTTGATTAGACAGGATATTTCCAAGATAAGAACTATTGGCAGAAATACACAGGGTGTTAGACTTATTAAATTGGATAAAGGCGATTTAATAGCGGATATTACAACTATTGCACATGAAGAAAAACAAGAAGAAAATTCAACGATGGAAGTACAATCTCCTACTGATAATTTAGAACAGCCAGAGTTAGGTGATTAACTTTGATTTTAGAGTAATTATTTTATTTTAGTAATTGAGAATTAAATAAGTTAAAAATGGAAAATAATAAAATACAAACACAAAAAGAGTATAACGAAGCCAGTATTCGAGTTCTTGAAGGATTGGAAGCTGTAAGAGAACGTCCGGCAATGTATATAGGTGATACAAGCGAACGAGGCTTGCATCATTTGATAAATGAGGTTGTAGACAATTCTATAGATGAAGCTTTGGCTGGTTATTGTACAACTATTATTGTTACACTTCATGCAGATGGTTCTTGTTCTGTAAAGGATAATGGACGTGGTATTCCAACAGGTGAACATCCTATTGAAAAAAAATCTACTCTTGAAGTAGTTTTGTGTACTTTGCATGCAGGAGGTAAATTTGATAATAACAGCTATAAAGTTTCTGGCGGTCTGCATGGCGTTGGTGTATCCTGCGTAAACGCATTGTCTATTGAATTTGAGGCTACTGTTGAACGTGATGGACAGATATTCCAACAACACTATTCAGAAGGCAAGCCTTTAGAAAGCGTGCATGTAATAGGCAAAACAAGACATACTGGTACGACTATTAAGTTTAAGCCTGACAATAAAATTTTTAATACTGTTGAATTTAAATATAAAAAAGTAGCTGATAGATTGAGAGAATTAGCTTTCTTAAATTCTCAAGTTAAGATATTGCTAAAAGATGAAAGAACTAATACAGAAGAGTGTTTCCATTTTGAAGGCGGATTAAAAGATTTTGTTAATTATATTGATTCAGGCAAAACGCATATAACAAAGCCAATATCTATAAAAGGCAAAGACGCAAACAGCAATGTTGAAGTTGATATCTGTTTCCAATATAATACAGAATACAAGGATCTTAATTTTGCTTATGCCAACAATATCCATACAATAGAAGGCGGTACTCATGTCAGCGGCTTTAAGATAGCATTGACTAAGACCTTAAATACTTATATTGAAAAAGAAAATTCTATTAAGAAAGGCAGTAAAATTGAATTGGTAGGCGACGATTTTAGAGAAGGAATGACTTCTATTATTTCTGTTAAACTTCAGTCTCCACAATTCGAAGGTCAGACAAAAACAAAACTTGGCAACAGTGAAATAGAAAATATAGTTAGACAAATAACCAGCAACAAGCTTCAAGAATATTTGGATTTTTATCCAAACGAGGCAAAAGTTATTATAGATAAAGCTGTAAAAGCTGCTGAAGCGAGACTTGCTTCTAAAAAAGCGCGTGAACTTGTTAGACGCAAGAATGAATTGGAAGGTTCTAATCTTCCTGGCAAATTGTCAGATTGTACTTCTAAAAATCCAGCAGAATGTGAATTGTTTATAGTCGAAGGTAATTCTGCGGGTGGTTCTGCTAAACAAGGTCGAAACAGCCATATTCAAGCTATTTTGCCTTTGCGAGGCAAGATTCTTAATGTACAAAAAGCTCTTGTTTCCAAGATATTGGAAAACGAAGAAATAAAAACAATGATTAGCGCTATAGGTGCTGGTTTTTCAACTAAATCATATAATGATGATGAAGACAGTTCTTCAAGACAGAATGGAAAAACAGAAAAAGAATTTGATATAAGCAAAATCAGATATAATAAAATTATCATCATGTCTGATGCCGATGTGGATGGCGCTCATATTCAAACATTGCTTCTTACATTCTTCTTTAATTATATGAGGGATTTAATCACAAATGGAAATTTATATATAGCAAGTCCTCCTTTATATAGAGTTTATAATGGCAAGACAAAAACAGAAGAATATGCTTGGACAGAAGAAGAAAAACAGGAAATTGCAGTAAGAATGGGTGCTTTGGTTGTTGATGATAATGACAGCAGCGCAGATGAAGCTGATGAAGGCGAAGAAATTATAGAAGAAGGTGAATTGGACGAAGCAGAAAGCGCAGAAGAAGAAATCAAAAAGACAGGCGCTAAAAAGACCAAGAAAGATCATATAAAAATACAACGGTTCAAAGGTCTTGGTGAAATGAATCCAGAACAGTTATGGAGTACTACTATGGATCCAGAAACACGCAAGTTGAAACAAGTAGTTATTGAAGATGCAATTGAGGCGGAAATTTTGTTTAATACTTTAATGGGTGATAATGTTTTGCCGCGTAGAGAATTTATTGAACAGAATGCTCAATATGCAGAACTTGATGTATAATTTTATCCTGTTTGTTATATAAATGTAAAGACAGAAAGCATAAAAAGATTGTTATATATTTTAATTTAAGATATAGCAATCTTTTTTCATAATAGATATTATATTTATTCTAAAAATAATTAATTTTTTTTAGAAATTCAAAGTAATAAACAAGTAATAAAATCGATTATAATAAAATAATTATAAGAATATATGTCAGAAAAAAGGATTGTTTCTCGGAAAGAGCTTGAAATAATGGCTCCTGCAGGATCTTATGAAGCGCTTTATGCTGCAATAAATGCTGGAGCAGATGCTGTATATTTTGGTGCGGGATTATTGAATATGCGTTCCAATTATTCTGCAAATTTTGTTGTTGAAGATATACAAAAAATAGCGGCGATATGCAGTGAAAACAATGTAAAATCATATATTACCTTAAATACTGTAATATATGATCAAGATTTGGAAACAATGGAAGAACTTCTAAAGACAGCAAAAGAAGCAGGTGTTTCCGCTGTAATAGCTTCTGATTGGGCAGTTATTGATTTTGCTCATAAAATAGGTCTTCCTGTACATTGCTCAACACAGCTAAATATAAGCAATTCAAGAGCATTAAATTATTATTCCAAATATTCTGATGTAATTGTTTTGGCAAGAGAGCTTAATTTAAAGCAGGTAAGACAGATTTATGACAATATCTTGGATAATGATATTCGCAGTGAAAATGGCGAATTGGTTCGAATAGAAATGTTTATTCATGGTGCTTTATGTATGTCTATATCTGGCAAATGCTATCTTAGCCTGCATGAACACAATAAATCTGCCAATAGGGGAATGTGTCTTCAGCCATGCAGACGCGGCTATACTGTTATTGAGCGTGAATTTGGATACGAATTGGATATAGACAATCAATATATAATGTCTCCAAAAGACTTATGTACAATTGGTTTCTTAGATAAAATAATACAGGCTGGCGCATCTGTATTCAAGATAGAAGGACGAGGCCGTTCTCCAGAGTATGTCAAAAGAACAGTAGAATGCTATAATGAAGCATTAAATATAATTACAAGCAATATTGAAGAATATACAGAAGAGCGTATAAAAGATTGGCGTATTCGTTTAGGTGAAGTCTTTAATCGTGGTTTCTGGGATGGATATTATTTAGGTCAGAGATTGGGCGAATGGAGCGACAGGCATGGATCAAGCGCTTCTAAAAAGAAAGTACTGCTTGGCGCTGCTACTAATTATTACAGCAATCTAAAAGTAGCTGAATTTCTTGTACAATCTGGTTCAGTCAGTGTTGGCGAGGAAATTTTGATTATTGGAC
>JAFRQN010000274.1 GCA_017428585.1 Bacteroidota bacterium
AATTATTTAAATTAATAAAAATAAATAATATTCATCATTTAAAAATAAAATGGAAGGTTCAGAAAAAAAAGAAAACTCAAATGAAAATAAGAAAGAAAAGCCATTTTTTGATTATGCTCGGCGTTCTCTTGATATATGTGCAGTATGCAAAAATAAATACAATGTGGGTGATCGTATTCCTAGAATTTTAGTTAATTGTGGCCATACATTTTGTACTAATTGTTTATTAAAATATCATCATGGAAAAAATCATATTCGTTGTCCTTCTTGTAAAAAATTAGTTAAACATTTAGATAATGTTGAAACTTTACCATTAAATTTATCGATTTTTGGAGAAATTGTAAAAAATGATCCCGTTATTATTATGTTTATTGATCCAAGTTCTGAAGCATCTTTTGCTTCTTCTTGTCCAAATCATCCAGAAAAACAAAGACATTATTATTGCTCTTATCATGAAAATAATTTTTGTAGAGAATGTATGAAAGCTTTTCATAAAGGAGATAAATGCTGTGTGGTAGATTTATGTGATATACAAAAATTATTCCAATTAAATGAACAAAATTTGATCAAAAATGAATTAATTGTAAAGACTAGGAATAAAGCTAAAGGAAAAATGAGAAAAGAAGAATTCTTTATTGCAAATCAATAGAGTTTATCTATAATAAGTTTTTTATTTTGAGATTTAATTTTAAAATATTAATTGATTTAAAAAATAATTTAATTTTTAAAATTGAAAATTTAATTATTGTTTGTTATAATTTCTATAATAGGGAGAATATTTGGATTAATTAATCATAATATATATTCTGCTTTTAATTATATTGGGGTTGTTATATTGTTTTTATCTATATCCGCTGCTGTATATGGCTCTTTTTTCGGCTGGAAGCATTTAGAAATAAAAGAAACAAATTTATTTTTTGATAATCTGCCTAAAGAATTTGACAATTACAGAATTGTTCAATTATCTGATATCCATGTTGGTGCATTTGGAGAAAATACAAAATTTGTAAAAAGGATTATTGATGAAACTAATAAATTAAATCCTGATTTAATTGTTTTTACTGGCGATATAGTAGATATGGAATCTGAAGAATTAATCCCTTTCCTTAAATTGTTTCCATTGCTTAAAGCAAAAGACGGAGTAATTTCCATCATAGGAAACCATGATTATTGTTTTTATGGAAATCATTCTAAAGAAGATCAAATAAAGAATTTTGAGAAAGTAAAACAATATGAGAAAGAGTTTGGCTGGAATCTGCTGTTAAATGAAAATAAAGTTATTAAATACGGAAATGACAGCATTGCTGTTATAGGAATAGAAAATGGAAGCAAGCCTCCTTTTCCTGATTTTTCTGATTTAACCAAAGCAATGAAAAATATTTCAAACAATACCTTTAAGATTCTATTAAGCCATGATCCTATATATTGGAGACATGCTGTTGTTGATAAAACGAATATAGATTTAACACTCTCTGGACATACTCATGCTGCACATTTAAGGATTGGAAAAATATCGCCTGCATCATGGTTTTATAATGAATGGGAAGGTCTGCATATAAAAGGGAAACAGCAATTATACATTTCAACTGGATTAGGCGGAACACTGCAATTTAGATTTGGTGCTTGGCCGCAAATAGAATTAATAACATTAAAATGTAAATAATAAAAAAAGATACCCCGTAATAATAGGGTATCTTTTTTTTTGAATTATAACACTTCAATATTTTATTTTTTACTGCATCACAATAACTTTGTAGGTTGTATAGCTGCCAACTTTGACAAAATATACTCCGTTATGGAGGTTGTTGTTATGTACTTGGCGTCCTTCGAGATCGAATACCTGTACACTGCTTTCATCTGCACCATCTACAATAATACGTCCTTGATTAAAATACACAATAATACCATCGTTATTTATTTCATCGATACCCACTGTTCCGCCTATATATGTCAGAGATACAGATGAACCACCGTTTGTATTAGCATCAAGATAGCAGTTGTCTTCAAAGATACTGGTACCATCGATAACCGTTACTTTGTTCTTAAGCGTTGGAGTAGATGGAGCTGATACTACAAGTTTTCCTGAATTTCCACCGCCAGGGCCACCTGGTCCGCCTGGACCTCCACCAGGACCGCCAGTGCTGATTGTCGGAACATAGAAAGCAATAACATTATTGCCGTATGTCATTGCATACCAAGAGTCGCTGCTCACCGATGAAGTTTGATAACAAGCTTGAGAAATAGCGCTGCCCATTTCTAATCCGCCTACAGCAATAAGAATACCGCCATTTATGTAAAGACGCTTTCCTTCTTCTGTGTTGGCATCAAGTGCTACTTCAGGTGATCTTGCTCCTATAGCATATACTAATCCACCGTTGACATAACTGTTGCCATTAGCATCGGTGCCGTCGTTATTGGTGGAATGTGCATAAACATAACCACCAGAAATAGTGAGATCCTGAGCTGAATTTATTGCATCATCGTATGCGTTGACAAATATTTCCCCACCGCTGATTTCAAGCATATTTTTACTTTCAATACCCTCGCCGTTGCGTCCACCGGTTGTAACTTTGATATAGCCTCCACTGATAAACATGCCGCCTGAGTAAGTATAGGTATTAGTGCTGTCGTTCTGTATCTTCAAGCCAGCCTTGATGCCCTTTGGTGATGAGTAGTAATCACTGCTTACACGATCTGTATTGCCTGTATAGTTGGTATTCTCCGTTTTTCCGTCATTGTAATATAGATTACCTAATGTTGCTGCTGTAATACTACCATCAGTTATGGTTAGCACACCATCGCATTTCATACCCTTTCCACCAGAACCAGTTGATGTTAAATTCAACGTTCCGCCAGAGATATTCATATTGCCGTCGCAGCTCATTCCACTGGCTGCTTTTGTTTCCTTGTCATCGCTGTCCCATGTACCTTTACCGCTTGTTACAACTGTAATTGTACCACCGCTTATATTCATATCGCCTTCACCTTTTATGCCTTTAGCTGCATCAGCTGTACAATTTATGGTAATAGTACCGCCAGTTATATATATATTGCCGCTGTCTTCATCATCATGATCATCGGTCTCGCCTGTAGATGCCGTGCCGTCCAAATCACACTGTATGCCGTCATCACTCGTACCATTTATATTTATAGTACCGCTCTCCATAAGGAAATACTCGTTGCAGGAGATGCCGTCGCCTACAGCAGAAGTTACATTGATTGATGCTTCTTTTACGGTAATATATTCACCTGCTTTTATACCGTGTTTGACATTGCCGACAACATTCAGCGTACCTGCCTGTTTGAATTCAGCGTGGCCTTTTACATAGAGACAGCCTTTCTGATTACCGCCGGCTGCATCAACAAGCGTATTGGTAGTACCTGTTATCACTTTAATATTGATGCGTTTGCCGTTTTGAATATGTATGGCAGCACCACTAAAAACAGGTGTAGTATTGGTCAAAGAAAGACCATTAAGTTCTATCGTTGATTTATATGATCCCGACATATAAAACTCGCCGTCGGTTGAAGAACCGCTGAGTTTATAGGTAATTTCCTTTGCAACGCTGTCACTCTGTACGATGCTGACATGAGCACCGTTGACGGTTGTGGTCAAATATTGAGCGATGTTGTCTGCCACGTTTACTACTGCAGATGTATCGCTGAAAACCACACTTACTGTATTGTCGCTCTGCTGAGCAAACACAGCTGCCGTCATCAGCATTGAAATAATAAGATAACTGATTTTTTTCATAATTCTATCTTTATTTTTATTATATTAATTAATTATATTTCTTTAGCAATAAGTTATGAACATTATAAATTATTTATATGCTTTTGTTATTTAACTGCTTAATAAATTGATTATTGTTAATGTCTATTCACTATAAAAAAACAGCTGCTGATTTGACTTTTTTTAATTCTTAAGATAAATTTAATACATTTAACTTAAAACAAATTATGACACATATAATTCACCTGAATTTTATTGGTCGTTTCTTGGTCGTTTCTTGGAAATAAACGCCCAATAAATTTTTCATTTTTTCTAATATATATTCTCTCTTTCCCATAATAACAGTTTCTGCTCTACAAGCTGTTTGTTTATCTTTTTTGCAAGAACATCCCGTACATCAAAGAAATGATAGAATATCGGCAGATATTCAGAACTTACAGCATATTTAATTGTTTTTCTTCCAAATCCTCTTGTACCTTTAATAGATTTTACTTTAGTAAGTCTCGTATTATTGCTTGAATCTAATTCTTTAAAACTTGAAACATCTCTTCCCATTATCGCATTTGTTATATCATAAAAGCTGTCATTCCAGTTTTTATTAACATATTCATCGTTTCTATGATAATATCTAAATATTTCCAATGCTGCATTATATAAATCTTTTGCTTCTTTTGAAAAGTCAAATTGAGATAGAAATTCTCTAAAATCAAACGGCTTTTCATCATTATTCTGAATAAATAAATCGGATTTATTGCTTTCTGGAAATAGAACATTTAAATCATTTTTACTACAGCCTAATTCTTCAGCAGTAAAAGGCATTATATAGTTTGTATATCCCTTATTAGAAAACAAGTTACTTTTATAGAACAAAGAAAACATTATTGAGTTATTAAAAAGCTCTTCTGATATTTCAGTAACCTGTCCTCGATATACTAAGTAATTCCATTCAAAATATTTGATATTAGAATTAAAATTAATTCCTTTTGATAATAAACACCATTTAAGATTTTGAGTTGTTATTTTGGCTTTTTTTTCTTTACCACCATTACTAACAACTAAAATATTATTTAAATAACACCATTGTCCTAAAATCATTCCATCGCTGTTCTCTTTTATTTTTTTCTCTATTTCCTTAATAAGATTTGGTCTTTTATTATCATATTCATAAGTTTTTATATAATTTAATTTTTCAGTCTTAGTATTAATTTCATATCTATCTGCTGTTACTTTATCATATATAATAGTATCTCCATTATTTTTATCCAAAATAATCTGGCTAACAGACCAATTTGAAAGCTTAAATGTAGTTTTTGCACTACTAAAAATATGTGATACAATTTTATAATTTGAATTAACAAAATTAAGCATAGTATATCTATCTCTTAAGAAAAATTCTGTTTTACAATAATAAACGATTACATCTGGTTTTAATTTAAGTACTTTATTAAAGAATTCAATAGCTAAATCATTCTTAAATCCCTTTTTTCTTTGATATGGCGGGTTCATTATCACCATTAACTTTCTGTTTTCTCTTTTACAAATTTCGTTAATATCGAGAACCTTGCCTTTATACAACCACTTAGGCTGCTCGTCATCCTTTAAGTAATCATATTGTACTGCATTTTCAAACCCTTTGATTTTACAGGTATCAACGTCCATCTGTTCAAGAGTAGAAAGATAGCAGTATTGTTTATAATCCTTTCCAAATTGGTTTTCAAGATTGCCGACGCCTGCACATGGATCGCAGACAATAAAATCATCCAGATTGTAATGCTGTGCAAGTATTTCATTCTGTTTTTCTACAAAACAAGTTGGAGTATATTCACCACCCGTATCTTTTCTATATTTATCAGAATAAAGCGTAGAGCTTCGCTCAAGTATATTCAAGAATTCATGTTTTTCAGGCGGTCTTTTATATTTCTTCCAGAATAAATAGTATTTATCAGCGTTAGAGATTGTATAAAAACTTGACTTATTTTGGCGGGAACTATAATATGTAATACCAATAATTTTTCCATCACCGCCAAACATCATTTTATAGTTAATTAAATTTGTACCTTCACGAATTAAATCCTGCTCATATTTATACTCTTCTTTATTATCTATATAAATAGACTTTTCATATTTTGTTCCGTTTAAAATATCAACAAGAAAAAGATTAATTAATTCCTGTTCATCAATAGATTCCTTAAATAGAACTTCCTGCTTCCACTGATTATAAACAACATTAAAATTGCTTTCCGTGATATTAATAACGATATCTTGATTTAATTTCAGCTGTTTATAAAATTCTTTTATTTCCTCATTCTTAAATACTGTAACTTTGCCATATAATCTATCATTGATTCTATCGATTGCATCTTTGGTTGGACTGCTTGGACGTTCTGCTTTCCAATTTATATCATTGTTATACATAACGGAATCATCTGAACAATCAATAAGTTCAAGTATATCGTTATGCTCACCGTTCGCCTCTGTATAATAAACAAGAGCAACTTTATTAAGAATAGCATCCTGCTTTTTGTTGGTTAGAATAACCTGTGCCAAAGCACGTCTATGCAGAGTTTCATTTGTTATTTCTGCTTTGGTCTCTATATATAAAAGTTTATTCCCTTTTTTATCTTTTAACAGCACATCAACCTGGTTTAACACATCTAAGTCCCAAGTCCCTTTATCAAAATATTTTACACAGAAGTCTTTCTTAAAATTAACTTCACTGGAATTTTCACTTTTTGCAGTACTCATTGATTACAGTCCAATTTATTTTATCAATAATCAGTATTTATATATTACAATATAAACAATTATTTCTTATTTTTAAAATCAAAAAAATAAAAATGGCACTCATAGAGTGCCATTTCTTTGAAATATTATATTATAATTATAAGTATTATTTTTTTGAATTTTGAGTTTTAATCCAATTAAATATTTCATTAATAACTTTTTTATCTACAAAATTTTTTGTTTCGTATTCCTTAGGAGTTGATTTTTTTGTACCAGACTGCATCAGATGGTTCAAATCATCAAAAAACACAAATTTATTTTTTTTACTATTCAATCCTTTTTTCCATAAATCAAAATCTGTTTTTGTTACCTGATAATCTCTCCCGCCCTGAATAAATAAAATTGGCCGTTTTTCATTTTTAAATTCTTTAACTGGATTATAATCCTGCAAGGACAACCAATATTTAGCATTTATGTTCATAGGCAGAGAATCAGCAGGAGTACTTGCAGAATATTCTTTATTTAACACACGATCAACTTGTTCTTTAAGCTGTTTTAAAACAACATTACTATATTGTTTTTCTGTTTCAGAATAATCAGAAACCTCAGCAATATATTTAGTTTGTTCCAGCATCAACTCAAGTATATGTCTTGCATTGCCTGCCAAGCAAATAAAACCATCTGCATCTTTAGACAATTTTGCAATTCTCGGCATTAAATATCCGCCTTGGCTATGTCCCAATACATAAAAACTTTTAAATTTATCAGGATATAATTTTTTTATTAATTTAACAGCCTCAACTGCATCATATACCGTTTCTTGATTAATGTCAAAAGAATCAATATTTATAGAATGATCAGCGTATGTACGTTTATTATAGCGAAAAACAGCTATACCCTTGCTTGACAGTCCATAAGCTATATCTCTAAAAGGTTTAGAATAGTAAATAGATTCATCTAAATCATTAGGACCAGAACCATGTACAAGAATTGCAACAGGAGTTTTTTTCTTATCAGCTTCTACAGGAATTGTTAATTTGCCTGTTAAAATTTTATCATCAAAAGTTATATCAACTTCCTTAAATTTGCTTTTATCTACATAATCAGCATCAACATATTCAACATTTTTATTTTGTTCTATAGGAAGCATTTGAAATCCTGCAACTTTATCATCTTTGGAAATCGACAATACTGTATTTAATGTGGTATTCTCAAAATATATTTTTCTATAAAATACATCATAATTCATTATGATTTTTTCGTCAATACTGTCTGACAATCCCTTATATGCACCAAATGCAGCAATGGTCTGTTCCCAGGTAGCTTTCAAAACGTCTTCTGACAATAATTTCAGCAATGTTTCATCAAGATTTTCTCTTACTGCTTTATAATCTCCATTAATAAAACTTATAAGCACCTTGTCAGCAATATCTTTCTTTTTATTAACATCAGATTTGATATTAGAATTATCAGACAAAGCAGTTAGATTAAAACAAGAGAATAAAAGAAATAATACTAAAAGAAAATTTAATCTATATTTCATTTTACTCACCCCAGTATTTTTGATCTAATCCCCTGAATTGTATTGCCTCTAAAATATGTTTTTCCAATATATCTGGTGATTTTTCTAAATCTGCAATTGTTCGAGCAACTTTTAAAATCTTATCGTGAGCTCTTGCAGATAATCCTAACTTATCCATGGCGTTAGATAGTATTTTTTGCGATGCTTGATTAAGCTGGCAAAATTCACGTATCAATTTAGCCGGCATATCCGCATTCTTGTATATAAATCCAGTTTTATACTGGTTAGATTGAGCATTCACTGAATTTCCAGTCAATTCTTTTGTTATAGCTGCGTTTATCTCTTTAAATCTTTCTATTTGTATTTGACGAGTTGCAACAACACGCTCTCTAATTTTTTCAGAAGATTCTGCTGGTGCTGCATTTGACATAGAATTAAAATCAACTGCTTGAACATCTACATGAATATCAATCCTATCTAAAAGCGGACCAGATATTTTTGACAAATAATTTTGTATCTGCTGAGGTCTGCAGGTACAGGCTTTATTTTTATCGCCGTAATGTCCACAAGGACAAGGATTCATAGAACATACCAACATAAAATTAGCAGGATATTCTATTGACATCTTTGTGCGGGAAATCGCTATAAATTTATCTTCCAAAGGCTGACGCAGAACCTCTAAAACATTTTTAGCAAATTCAGGAAGTTCATCTAAAAATAAAACACCATGATGAGCTAAGGAAATTTCACCTGGTTTTATTTTGCTTACACCGCCGCCAATCAAAGCTGCATCGGAAATAGTATGATGCGGCGCTCTAAAAGGTCTTGTTGTAATTAAAGCCTCATTATTTGACAACAATCCTGCTACAGAATGAATCTTTGTAGTTTCTAACGCTTCATCTAATGTAAGCGGAGGCAGTATGGTTGGAATGCGTTTTGCAAGCATTGTTTTTCCAGACCCTGGAGGTCCTATCAACAATATATTATGACCGCCTGCAGCTGCAATTTCAATAGCGCGCTTAACAGCAGCCTGACCTTTAACATCTGCAAAATCTACACCAGTAATACTCTTATTTTCAAATAACTTAACTTTATCAACAATACAAGGTGCTATTTCTTTATCACCATTTAAATAATCAATCGCATCTTTCAAATTTTCAATAGGAATAACATCTATTCCATCAACTAATGCTCCTTCAGATGCATTAATTTTTGGAACAAGCAATCTCTTATATCCATCTGCTTTTGCCTTTAATGCAATAGATAAACATCCATGAATAGGTCTTAATGTACCTTCCAAAGACAATTCACCTAAAATTATAGTATCACTTATATAAGGTGCATGTTTATAATCTGGATGTTCTGGACTATATTTTTCTTCATCTGGCATCAATAACTCCAAAGAAGCTAAAATTCCCAAAGCAATAGGCAAATCAAAAGCACTTCCCTCTTTCTTTATATCAGCAGGAGCTAAATTTACTGTTATACGCTTGCTTGGAAATGTATAACCAGTATTTTTTATAGCCGCTGTAACCCTGTCTCTTGACTCTCTCACTGTTGAGTCTGGCAAACCAACTACAGAAAAAGCAGGCAATGCTGAATCAAGATGAGTTTCTATTTCAACTATAAAGGCATCTATTCCATAAGTAGATGCAGCAAAAAGTTTTGAATACATAATATGCGATTAAATTTATTTATTAATATATTACGGTGTTTTAATTCTTGTTTTTATCTATACTATTTCAATAAATTCTCTAAATTTTTTCTATTCTTTTCAAGACTGGCTTTCATAGAAGCTAATTTATCACGTTCATTTTGAACAACAGCTGGAGCTGCATTATTAACAAATTTTTCATTATTTAATTTGTTTTCACAGCCGCGTATATTTCCTTCCAAACGTGCTATTTCTTTTTCCAATCTTTGTTTTTCTTTATCAATATCAATACTGCCCGCAACAATAAGATGAATTTCTATTCCATGGAATACTGTAGAAGCAGCGCCTGCCGGCTTTTCAAGATTCTTTCCAATTTTTAAATCATTGAATTTACATAAAGAAGAAACAACTTTAGATAATTCATTAAAAGTATTCAAATTTTTATCATCTTGAACAGAAATCACAGCTGGTACTTTTTGAGTAGGCATATTAATTGAAGCTCTCAATTTGCGGATTTCTTCTACAACATCCTGTACTAAAACAAATTGTTCTTCTATCTCACTATTAATATATTTCTCATTTACAGCTGGGAATTCAGTTGATAAAATACTGCTGTTTTCATTCCTATCCTCTATCAAATGATATAACTCCTCTGTAATAAAAGGCATAACAGGATGAATTATCTTTAATATATTTTCATACATATTTGTTGCAAATCTTACTAATTTTTGCTTGTAATCAGCGTTATCGCTCGAATTTAATTGAACTTTTAATATCTCTACATACCAATCACAGAAGTCACGCCATATAAAATCATATAAAGTTTTAGCATATTCAGTTACATTGTAATTATCTAAAACTTCATTAATTTTTAACAAAGTAGAATTATAACGAGTTAATATCCATTTATCAGCGTATGATAATTCGCTATCATCTAAACAACCATTTGAAGCGCCAACTTCGTCCTGTTTCATCAAAATAAATCTTCCTGCATTCCAAATTTTATTAGCAAAATTTCGACCCAATTCAATAGCTTTAATATCCTGCTGTTCTACATCAACATCAATACGCAGATCTTGACCAAGAGGAGAAAGGTAAATCATAGAGAATCGTACCGCATCAGCTCCATATTTAGCAATAATATTAAGTGGATCTGGTGAATTGCCTAATGATTTTGATAATTTACGACCAAGGCCATCTCTAATAATACTTGTAAAATATACATTCTTAAATGGTATTTTATTTTCAAATTTCTTAGATGCCATTATCATTCTTGCTACCCAGAAGAATATAATTTCAGGTGCTGTTACCAATAAATCAGTAGGAAGGAATTTTTTTAAATCCTCATCATGATCAGTCAACCATCTCATAGTTGTAAGAGGCCATAACCAAGATGAAAACCAAGTATCTAAAGAATCATTATCTTGATGCA
This sequence comes from Bacteroidota bacterium, assembly GCA_017428585.1. Classification (GTDB taxonomy): domain Bacteria; phylum Bacteroidota; class Ignavibacteria; order Kapaibacteriales; family UBA2268; genus JAAYTD01. Next base: position 11,066 of record JAFRQN010000274.1, read on the forward strand.
GTTTAGCATCCTTTGGCAAATTCATTTTTATTCTGGCTTGTTCTTCATTTTCAGCAGCAGTATAATTTCCATTTTCATCATAATATACAGGGATTCTGTGTCCCCACCAAAGCTGTCT
>JAFRQN010000275.1 GCA_017428585.1 Bacteroidota bacterium
TCAAATTTCATTTTTTAATGACCTCTTCAAATCTTTTATTTTGATAATACCAAAAAGCGAAAGGAATAATAAAAATCCAGCAAAAGAAGTTAATATTCCCAATAAATTTTGACTAAAATTAGGTACGTTTATATAATCATTTACAAAATTATTTATTGAATGAATTACACTATTATTTGTTATTAAACTGCTATTAAAAATAAAATAACTAATAGCAGTAGGAATAATTGCAATTCCAATAAATTTTAGAAATATGAATATATAATTTTTATTTATTTCCTTCATTAACAATATTGTTAATAATACAGAAGCAGTTAATTCACTTCCAATACTGGCAAAAGCGGATCCAACTTCTGCAAAACTATTTACTAAAATAATATTCAAAATTATATTTACTATGGCTGCTGCTGCAAAAATTCCCATAATTATTTTTTCTTTTCCCCAAGCAAGCATAGCAGGCATAATAGATACATTATAAAAGCCAAAGAAAATTGCAAACATTAAATAACGCAGATTAATAACAGCATCAATAAATCTATCACCATAAACAACAGTTATAAAGAATTCCGAGAAAAAAATCATAATAATAGGAATAATAGATGCAACAAAAGCTAACATTTTACTATACTTCTGCATTGCTTGTTGTTTCGCTTGAACATCTACTGTCCGTGCAATAGATGGAATAAAAGCATTTTGAATAATAGAGGCTGGAATTATACTAAAAGCATATAATTTAAATGCAGCACCAAATAATCCCAATTTATAATCGCTTACTGTCATTCCTAAATATATAATATTAAAAGAATTAATAATAGTAGTACAAATAGTTGAGGCTGTAATAGGCAAAGAACCATTTAATAATTTTTTCCAGAATTTTAACTGAAATTCTAAATGAATTTTTGCATATTTTTTTATATATAGAATAAGCAGCCAACCATTATTTAACAGCAAAGATATAGAAACTATTGCCATATAAATAGGAATATCAGCTGGTGATTTTACAAATAATATAACTCCTATAAATGTTACTAAACTAACGAGGAATTGTCTTATTCCTAATATTTCCATACGTTCTATGCTTTGATAGAACCAATCAATTTGCAGCGATGTAGAAAACAACTGCAAACTTCCTAATAATAATGCTATTTTTTCAATATAAGATTGTTCTGACAATAATAATATGTATGCAGTCAAACCTGCAAAAATTATTATAGATAAAAAAAGTTTTAAGGTTAAGATATTATTAACGAATTTTTCTTTATCTGCTGGATTTTTTGAAACAGCCCGCAGACCAACCATATTAAAGCCAAGATTTATCATTGTCAAATAGACAACAATAGATGTTATATTAGTTATTATACCATACCCTTCAACTTTAAGTACACGGGCAATGTAAACATTTAGAAAGAAAACAATACCTTTTGTTGCAATCTCAGCAAGAGACAACGAAAATAAATTTTTAACAAGTTTATTCTGAAACATGGAATTACAAAATCTTACACTAATAATAAAACAACAAGCACAAAATATATTTTAAATTAAAAATTATAAATTGCCTTCGTCATTATGGCGAATTAGGCAGTTGTTTTTTTTCAGGTTCTACACTTTTTGATTTAGTGGTATCTTGTGCACCTGGTATAAAATTCTCTAATTTTGGCATCAGTTTTTCTTTTTCTTCATCAACTTTTTTCTTTAATTCTTCTTTTAAATCTATATCTTTTAACTTATTAATTTTTTCTTTTGCCGATTTTTTTGCATCCTCAAGCATTTTTTTAGGATTTTTTAATTTTTCTAATAAACCTTTTTCTTCTTTTACAGGTTTAGACAGCAAACTTGAATCAATAGGAGCTGTTAATATAGAGTAATCAGCTTTATAATATTCTAATTTCTTTTCCTGCAAATCTTCTGGTATAGGTTCACCAGAATTAATTAATGCTAAATATCTTACAGGAACTGTTAGTTCAGCAGCATATATAGATTTTGGATACTCATCAACTACTTTTTTATAATAATAATATGCACTATCATATTGATTCAACTTTCTTTCAAAAATATAACCTATAGAATATAATGATTTTGGTGCATATTCTTGATTCGCTGGATACTTATCATATAACTCTTTAAATTGATTAATTGCAAAATCAAATTCATTATACTTCATCAAATCAAAACCAGAATTATATAAAGAAACAACAGAATCCATAACAAATGCAGCTGTATAACCTAATTGTGCCATCGCAGCTTTGCCATATTCTGTTTTTGGCTGAGTGGCAACAATAACATCTAATAAAGAATCAGCCATCTGTTCATTAGTATCTCTTACACTTGTTGAATATACATATAAATATCGTGCTGAACCTGGTAAAGATAAAGGAGCCGTAGTTGCAGCCAAGTAGTAATAATAATTAGCAGAATCTATATTCCCTATATTATAATGTAATCTTGCCAATGAGAAATAGGAATTCGCCATTTCTAATAATAATGCAGCAGAATCAGAAATTTGTATGCTAACACTATTAGCATTTATATCCTCTACAGCAGTAACACTATTAGCATCATTTACTGGTCGAATAAAATTAAATTTTTTCTGTGTTGTATCTTCATCAGTTGGTAAATCTTTTATATTTTGTGATAAAGATTTTACATTATTATCATTATTATTTAAGACTACATTATTATTAAGAATAGCCATATTGCTCTTCTTATCTAATAAATTATTAACCTGAATATTATTATTTAATGTAATATTTGGTTGATTAATACTTATATTTGGAGCATTAGGATTTGAAGGAGACGATATACTTATAGGTTTAGTTGATACTATCGTATCCATGTTTTTCGAATTATTTATATTTTGTTCTGGTTTATTCTTATTATCATTTAGTTGTTCTTTTTTATCTAAATTATTTGATTTATTTGTATCTACTTCAGGAATTGTATCATTAGATTTATTTTTTCCTTTTGTAAATTCAGGACTGCTAAACGTTATTTTATTTAATTCTATATTTTTATGAGCCATCTCCCAATTATTTAAGAAACCAAATAATCTATTAGAAATATTCGATAAAGGTACAGGAGCACTTCTTGCCAAAGCAACATATTTTTTTGCTTCTAAATAGTCCTTATCTTTATATTTTTGAATCCCTTTTTCAAAATAATATGCTGTTTTTGCACGGCTTGTTGGATATAAAGAATCAGTTGCTTTTTCTAATTTAGCTAATCCTGTTGTATCATGACTTAATCGTACTTTATGCAGTCTTTGTACAGCAACATAATCCTTCCATTCTGTAAATTTACCATCATCATCTAATCGTTTTAATACTTTCTCTGCTGATGCAGTATCACCAAGACGTATTAAGCAGGAAGAATAGTATAATTTAGATTCATATTCTGTAACTAAATCAGGAGAAAAAGTTAAAACTTTAGCATAAGCATTTTTCGCACGTTCAAATTTACCCATTCTAAAAAGAATATTAGCTAATTCACACTGCCATAATGCTTTCATCTGTTTATCATCAGCTTGCGCTATTGCTTGAAAATAAGGTCTTATTGCACCTTCAAGATCATTTTCAAGAAGAGCCATTTCTGCTTCCATATTAAATGCTTTTGTTAAAATATCATATCGTTGTTTTAGCCAGGCAACATCAACAGTACGAGACAACATCGTTTTTCCTGCATGATATTTTTTTTGCAATAACAACGAAAAAGACATTAACAAGTGTGCATCAGGAGAATAATCACCATCTGGTTTTAAATCTATCAATTCACTGCATTTTATCTGACATGGCAGCCATTCCTCCTTATAGAAATAAGACTTTGCCATTAAATAAAGCGTAGGTTCTATATAATCACTTTTAGCATTTTTAGCTAATATCTTAGAGCCTTTTATTAAAATAGAATCTAATTTGACTTCCACAGCTTGACGAGTTGCTTTCGATACAACAATTGAACTGAGAAAAGCTGGAGGTAAATCATCATTTTCATCTAAAGCAGGAATATTAGTCATTGGTGCTATAATCTTAGGTGTTACACGTTTCTTTTCCCGCTGAAATTCAAATTCATCCTCAGACTCATACATTAACCTTTCTGCATTATAAAATGTATTAAAATAAGCATTAAAGTTTGCATATTCTTTTGTCTTACAAGAATTAAATACAATAGCAGATAAGAAAAAAAGAATATATAAGCTGCCTTTTAAATATTGTTTAAGCATATTTTATAGTCTAATTATTTTGATAAAAATTAATTGAGTCGATAAATATTCAATAAATTTTTCCCTTATAGTAAAATTATTAATTTTGTATTATTTAATAATTATAAGCATAATCTTTTGTATTAAATAGACAATAATATCTAATTAATATAAAAAGGTGCATGATTTAGTCTTTCAAAAGTTAGATTTTCTAAAACGAAAGAAAAATCCTTAACTTTATCATCGATAGAATCTATTTTCTTTATTTGTTGTTCTGACAAAATTTCAATTAATCCTTGCTGCTGCCATATATATTTCTGCGACTGCAGCGGAAAAGCCTTTGTTAATCTTTGATAAACACATGTATTTTTCATTTTCCAATACCAAAACAAAAGAGCCTTTTTCTGGCTTTCATTAGATATACAAAAAGCTATTGGAAATACACAGTTTATAAATAATTCAGTACGCAAATGCTTCCCTTCGTTAGAAATTTTTTGTTTTAATAATTCTTTTATTTCCGAATCAAAAGACTTTATTCTGCATTCTTTAATATTTATTAAAAAATGAGTAAAAGAAGATTCTGGAATTGCTTTCATTATATTAATAATATCATCTTCAGAGTATAAATTATTTCGTCTTCGTCTATAATAAAAACGAGATAAAAAAGTATGTACATTACAAAGAAAAACTGTTTCAAGACTATTATTCAACAATAAATAATATATTTCAATAGTTTTCTTTAATAATCGTTTTAATGCATATTTAGAACAATCCAAAGTTATATTGTCTAAATTATTATCAATACATTCTTCTCCATTTTTCTCTATAAAAGAAAGCAGCATTTTGTCATCAAGAACCAATGTCTCACAATTTGCAGGCAGCAAATCTGAAACATCTTTATCATTTTGAAGAACAATATGCAAAATAACATTATTATAATCATTATTATTAAAATGATTATGTGCTGCCCAGCAAGAACTTTGCTTATGAACCTCTATATCACCAATTTTTAATTCGCCATCTATTAATACGCAGCTGTTTGAAAAATCAGGCCCATACTCTTGATTAAAATCACCTATAAATATTATTTTTACTGTTTTCCCGCTTACTGTATTTAATACTCCATTATAATTTATAAATACTTTTTGTATTAATTTCTGCAAAAATATTTCTTTATAATCAAGTATCTCTTTCATAGAATATATATTAGATATTATTTAACTATAATTAGTTTATATGTAAAATTGTATAATAAATAATTTAAATTCAGCAAATATATTCCAGGATTAATATTTGCTGTATTTAATTCTATTTGACCATATACAATTTTACCATTATCAAAGTCTTCTAATTGATTAATTTTATTGATATAATTAGTTTTTATTTCTTTCCCTAATATATCAAAAAGTTTAACATCTATACATGATTCTTTAAAATCTTCTTCACCATCAGAAAATACACCATAACTTACTATTGTACTTATATTTGATGGATTTGGTACTGGAATATTAGCAACAAACTTATTGTTATTGTTTATTTTTTTAGTCTGTATACTAACAGGGATTTCACAGCGCGAATAACTTGTATCAAATCTTATACTGCCATGAGAATAAACAGGCACATAATGTCCAGAACACATATCCAATATATTTAAAGTATCATATTCATATTCCAATGATTGAGGCGAATAACATACTATCAAATCTGCAGATCCATTAGCTGGTACTGTTATTGGAAATTGTGATAGAGGAACAGTAAATGATAATTTTTTTGAAAGAATAACATTGGTTAATTCAAAATCTTTATCACTTTTATTATATACCGTAATTTTATTACAGCTTACAGTATTATAATATGTTGAATCTATCATAAAAGGATTCATAGAATTAAAATCCAGCTCCAATACATTTTGTTCTGTAGCAAATTCTATACTAATTGTATCAGAATCATCTTGACAATGTATGCCGTTCATAACATGTACATGATAATTTCCTGACGAATAAATATTAATTCTATCAACATTCCTATTAATTTCTAAATCATCGCAATACCATATTATATCAGAATACTTAGAAGCATTTTTCAAAATAATTATAGAAGTATCACTGCTGCAGATACGTTTATTCCCCTGCAATAACAATAATGGTTTTTCAAAATCAGTAAAATTCAAATCAAATTCTACAGTTTTTTCACACCCATTTATATCAATAACATGCAGCCAATATTTTCCAGAATGAGAAAGCTTTATCGTATCTTCTTGTGAATTATCAGACCAAGATTTATGCTGCAATTCATTGCTTGCCTCAAACCATACAACAGCAGTATCACCATCACAATAATTTTCTTTATCTGTTAATACTTTCAAATTCAACTCAGGGAAATAACTTACTTTAACTGAATTAGACTGCAATGAATAACAATCTGTATTGTAAGCAACAACAAAATAAGTGCCATCGTCTATATTTGTTAAATAATGAGTATTTTTTTGGTATTCCTTAACTAAAACAGTATCATTATTATCCGTAATTTTATACCATTCATAACGATTAAACCCTGGTGTAGTTTTCAATAAAGCACTTGTTTCACCATAACAAAGAGAAGTATCGCTTGTTAATGGAAGCACAGTATCTTTTCGAGCCAATAAGTAAATACCTTCGCCTACAACTATACCAGTTGTATCATCAAAGAACCATAAATCATCAAGATTTCTTGCCTCTGGAATTCCACAATGAATATCGTTCCAAGTCTTTCCTGCGTTGTTAGTATAATAAACATTTTGATTCTTACCACACACAAATCCAGTAGTTTCATTTAATATAAATGAACCAAACATTGCTCCATCTGTAATGTATGTATTCCAAGTTTTTCCACCGTCCTTGCTAAAAGCCATTCCACCTGTATTTTCAGCGTCTGAACCAGAACAACCAAAAGCAGCAGGAATAACAAACGAATTATTATATATACCTATATCTTCATGCCAATTAAATCTATTATTATAAAACTTTGGAGTATTAGCATACAATGTCCACCTTTTGCCTCCATCTATAGTTTTCAGTATTAAACCGCTTGCAATAATATAACCTAATCCTTGTCTATCTAAAATAGTTATATCAATAAGATGTGAATTATATATTGTAAAAGATGTATCCCGCCATGTACGTCCACCGTTGCTTGAAAAAAAGATGTATTGCTCTCCTAATTGGCAATCCCCTGCTACAAGCCAAACAGAATCTTGACCCACTATATAATTGCCCCATGTTGATGCCCAACCCATATAAGGAAGTTTTAACTGCTTCCAAGTTGCTCCTCCGTTTGTTGTTTTGAATATTGCACCAGAACCTGATACGTAACCAACATTTTCATTGGCAAAATGCACGCTTTCTGCGTGAAAAAAATCATCGCATATCCTGCTGGCAGTCCATGTCTTGCCGCCATCTTTTGTTTTAGCAAAACAAGAATTATCGCCGCATACAAAACCAATAAGCGGATTGTCTTCTAAGAAAGAAATTTCATACCAATAAACATTTTTATATACCTCAGGCGTAATTTTAGCTTCCTGCCAATAGAAATTAGCATAATTAATTGTATCATTAGAGATACAATTTAATATACAGCATAAAAAATATAATAATATTGAAATAATATAATTTATTTTTTTTGTCATATTATTCACTAAATTACATCTGAATTTACAGAAAAGTTTTTTATTTTTTATTTTAAATAAAATACCCACTTATTAAAGCAAATATACAAAATTTTTATCAATTTAAATTAATAAATTAATCAATCAAATGAATATACAACTCTGCAAAAAAAAATCTAATCAATAGATATTGATTAGATTTTTTATAAATATAATTTTTAATTATATATTTTTATTTTTTGTTCTGTTTATCAAATAATTGTGCTTCTATTTCTTTAACGATGGTATCAAAATCAGCACCGCCATAAATTTTATTACCGATACTAACATTTGGACCTTTATCACAATTTTCCATACAGAAATTAGCTTTTACTTCTACATATTCCGTCAAGCCGCGTTCTTCAATTAAACCTAATATACGTTTTAGCATATCTTGAGAACCCTTCATAAAGCAGTTTGTACCTACACAAACACTAATAGAAAGCTTATTGCCGTTATTTTCAAGAATAGCCATACCATCTTCAGAAATACGTTTTCTGTTGTGATAATGAGTATGCAATAAGTGATGAGCTATTTCACCTCCTATTTCTCCAAGATGGTTCTTATAAAGTTCTTGTATATAAGGATTATCTTGAGATTTATGAATTTGAAGCATTGTATCTGCCTCATATAATCCTTTAGTACGATCTGTACGTGTAGCTTTATCAAAATAAACTGGTTGACCAGCACCACCGATACAGCCACCTGGACAAGTCATAACTTCTACAAAATGATAACTCTTTCTACCTGCTTTAACATCTTCTATAAGACGTCTTGCATTTCTCAATCCATGAACAACAGCTATTTTAACAGTAGTACCACCTACTTCAAGTTCAACTTCTCTTAATCCTTCTTCTCCACGTACATCTGTAAATGCTATATTTGATAAAGTTTTACCTTCAACTATTTCAACGATATAACGTAAAGCAGCTTCTGTAACACCGCCTGTATTACCAAAAATAACGCCAGCACCAGTTTTGTAGCCAAATGGTAAATCAAAGTTTTCAGGAGCCATATCTTTGAAACGAAGACCTGATTGTTTTATCATTGTAGCTAATTCTTGTGTTGTCAAAACGTAATCATTATCTGGCATACCGTCAGTTGTAAATTCTGGACGTTTTGCTTCTGCTTTTTTAGCAGTACAAGGCATAATAGCAACAACTACAAGATTTTTACGATCTATATTTAACATTTCTGGTAAATATTTCTTAGCTACTGCTCCAAACATTCCCATTGGAGACTTACAAGAAGATAAATTAGGAAGCATTTCAGGATAGTATTGTTCCATAAATTTAACCCATGCAGGACAGCAGGAAGTAAACATAGGAGTTACACCACCATTCTTTAATCTTCCAACAAATTCTGTAGCTTCTTCTACAATTGTTAAATCAGCAGTAAAAGAAGTATCATATATTTTATCAAATCCAACAGAACGAAGAGCTGCTACCAATTGACCTGGCATTACAGTTCCAGCAGGCATTCCAAATTCTTCACCAATAGCTACTCTTACAGCAGGTGCGAAATGAACAACAACTGTCTTATTAGGATTATCAATTTCTTTCCATACTTGATCTATTTGAGAATTAGGTACTATTGCACCTGTTGGACAAACTCTTGAACATTGGCCGCAGTCAACACAGTCAACATGAGCAATTCCTTTATTAAATGCAGGGACAACATGAGTATTAGCTCCACGCCATGCAAAATCAATTGCACCAATTCCTTGTATTTCTTCACAAGCACGTACACAATCACCGCAAAGGATACATTTATTTGGATCACGTACTAATGCTGGAGAACTACAATCAAGAGGAAGTGTATTCTTGCCGCGATTGAATCTAACTTTAGTTACGCCTAATTTTTTAGCTATATCCTGCAATCTACAAGCAGTAGATTTGCTGCAAGTAGTACAATTATGTTCATAACTTGCTAACAATAATTCGATAGTAAATTTACGAATTTCTCTCAATTGTTGAGTATTTGTTTTTACTACCATACCAGCTTCTGGTACAATTGTACAAGAGGTATTTATACCTCTACCCTGAATATCCACAAGGCA
>JAFRQN010000276.1 GCA_017428585.1 Bacteroidota bacterium
ATATCCTAAGCATATTTCTCCTTGATAACGCTGATTCATTTGCATCTTTCTACCTTTGTTTGTATGGCAGAAAAGTTCTACCGATCAAATACAGCAGCCACCTTGGTAAGCAGGTTTCTTATCTCCAGATGCTGTGGGCATACTTTCTCGCATTTTCCGCACTTGATACAATCCGAAGCCTTCCCATGTTCACCACCGGTGATGACATTATCATAATAGTAACCTGTGTTCCAAAAGAATTATAGAAATGAGCAAATTCAATACCTATAGCGCCTGCACCCATAACTATTAATGATTTAGGAATGCGTGGCTGAATCATAGCCTCTTTGCTTGTTATTATACGTTTTCTATCTACCTCTATTGAAGGGAACATACGAGGTCTTGAACCTGTTGATATGATTATATTTTTAGCTTCTATCATATCAGTAACATTGCCAGACTCATCTCTTACTTCTACTGTATTAGGAGAAGCAATACATCCAGTACCTGTTACATTAGTTACATTATATTTCTTAAATAAAAATGCAATGCCTTGAGACATTCTATTGGCAACGCCGCGGCTTCTTTCTACTACTTTCTCAAAATTAATATCGTAGTTTTCAATAGCAAAGCCAAATTCAGAAGATCTTTTTAAGAAATTCATATATTCAGCACTGCGTAATAATGCTTTTGTTGGAACACATCCCCAATTTAAACATATTCCACCGAGATGCTTGTTTTCTACACAAATCGTTTTTAATCCAAGTTGTGAACATCTAACAGCTGCTACATAACCACCTGGTCCAGCACCTATCACAACAACATCAACATTATGAGTATTCATTTTTTTTATCCTTATATTTATTTTTATTATTATTAATTTTTCAAGAATAATAAGTGTTCATCTATTCCACTTATAACACTTCCTGCAATTCTAAATCTTTTAGACAAACTAAGTTCTTTTGTATCTAAATCAGCAAAAGTCTTTATTCCGTTTCCTATAATCATTGGAGCTATAAATATATGCAATTCATCAACTAAATCCTTTTCAATAAAGGAAGAAAATATTTTGGAACCACCTTCTATTAATATAGAACTGAATTTATAAGCAGATGATATTTTTGTCAAAGCATCTTCTATATCAATTAATTGATTTTCATCTTTCTTCGCTTTTATAAGTATTGCATTCTTTTCTAATAATAATTTTATTTTATCATCATTATCAATAGTATGTACAACTATTACTATTCTATTTTTAGCTTGCTGAACAATATTTGAATTAATATCTATTCTTAAGTTTGAATCAAAAATTATTGCTGCTGGATTATGATTTGAATTTTCCAAAAATCGAGTATCCAAAAGCGGATTATCTTCCAATAGAGTATTTATGCCAATAAGAACTGCATCTGCTTCATTTCTTAAAACATGTACTCTCCGTCTGCTTTCATCACATGTAATCCATTTAGATTCACCAGTTTTTGTTGCTATACAGCCATCCAAAGATTGAGCAGCTTTCATTATGATAAAAGGCTTCTGCGTTGTTATATATTTACAAAAAAATCTATTAATCCATTTACAATCGTTTTCCATTACACCAACTTCTACATCAATATTTGCTTCTTTTATCTTTTCTATTCCTTTGCCTGCAACAAGAGGATTAGGATCTTTCATGCCAATTATAACACGTTTGAAT
>JAFRQN010000277.1 GCA_017428585.1 Bacteroidota bacterium
TGATATTATTTACAAGTTGTAATGAAACAGAAAATGAGGTAATATTAGACAGAAAACAAATAGATGAAAATACTCTTGAATTTAATGTAGACGGCATAACATTTAGAATGAAGCATGTACTGCCAGGTTCTGCTTATTTAGGGTTGCAAAATAATGATTCCTTATTGCCAAATTATTTGGATCACAATCTTATTTATTGTATGTATTTGTCAAAAGTAACTTTTACGTATGATTTTTGGATAGCGGAAACAGAAGTAACGCAGGAATTGTGGGAAAAGGTAATGGGATATAACAATAGTTATTTTAAAGGACCTAAAAATCCAGTTGAAAATGTAAATCTTTATGAGATAGTAACATTTTTTATGAAATTAAATACTATGTTTAATTATGATGTTACTTATACATTAGCAGATGGTTTATTAGCAACATGGGATAAAGTTCCAGAGTCGGGTGGAGTATATAGATTCAACTATAGAAAAGGATTTCGCTTACCGTTAGATTTCGAGTGGGAATATGCTGCTCGAGGTGGACAAAATTTAGATAAAAATGAATATTTATATTCAGGAAGCAGTATAGATGATGCAGCATGGTATCAAAATAATTCTAACAATAGTACGCATGCGGTTGGACAAAAAAGACCTAATAAATTAGGACTCTATGATATGACAGGAAATGTTTTTGAGTTTACCAATTCTCGTTCGCATGATATTTGGGGAGCAGATTCGATTGAGGATGGAATAAGTTGTTATATTAATCCTTTATTAAAAATATATATGGGTAGTCAATATCAAAGAATATGCGGTGGTGCATATAATAGTGATACTTCTAAATGTTTTTTAGCTTATCGTCTCAATGAATATAAACAGTTTATAACTTATTTAGAGAAAGCAAGTGTGTATGGATTTAGAATATTATTAATAAATTCTCCAATAAATATAAGAGGTTAAGATATGATAGTTTTATTAAGAAAAGTATTATTAGTGATTATATCTTTAATTTTTATAGCAGGTTGTTCTGATACAGAAGATAATATTATAATTAATATAGACACAGATACAAGAGAAATAAAAGTTGGAGATGTAAAATTTAGGATGAAATATGTAGAGGCAGGTACTTTTTATATGGGAGCCCAAGCATCAGACAGCAATGGAATAAATTATGATAGATATGCAGATAAAAATTCAATAGTGCATCAAGTTACATTAACAAAAAGTTATTGGATTGGCGAGACGGAGGTTACCCATGCTTTATGGGAGGCAGTAATGGGCAAAGATAATAATCCGAGTTATTATTTAGGAAGTTATCAGAATCCAGTAAATAGGGTAAATTATTATAAAGCGAATGAATTTATAGAACAGTTAAATAAAAGAACAGGCTTAAAATTTCGACTGCCAACGGAAGCAGAATGGGAATATGCAGCCAAAGGTGGTCGTAAATCAAATGGTTTTCAGCGTTATTCTGGAAGTAATAATTTAGATGAGGTAGGTTGGTATTATGATGGTGAAATGGTATGGTATTACGAACTTAACCCTGTTTTATATCGTAGACTGCGGATTGCTCAGGTTGCTCAAAAGAAACCTAATGAATTAGGTCTGTATGATATGAGCGGAAATGTTTCAGAATGGTGTTTAGGAAAATTTATTATATCGGATGGTTCTCCAGTAGTAGATCCATTAGAAATAATGATTGATGATACAGCTCCACTAAGTGTGCGTGGAGGCAGTGTAAATTTGGTAGAACAAGATTGTGCTGTTTTTAAGAGATTTTCAACAGAAGGAGCTAATGGTGGCACATTTGTTGGCTTGCGTTTAGTTTTAGAAGATAATTATTAAAATTGGAGGTGATTTATGAAAAACAAAAAGTTATTATGTTACATCACTATATTGATATCTGTTATATTTTTATATAGCTGTGATAATACAGATCCCATTACAGATAATAATACTTTAAGTTTTGAACTTGATGGAATAAA
>JAFRQN010000278.1 GCA_017428585.1 Bacteroidota bacterium
ATATGAAAAAATTTATTAAATCATTTAATACTGCTCATTATAATAAAGAGACAAGACACAAAAAAATACTTGTCTCTTATTAAAACTCACAATGGAACCAGCCAAAAAATTTCTATTGTGAGCTGTAAAACAATGATACCTTAAAGGAACGCAATTTTAAGTTATATAATCTATACAAATAAATAAATAAAAATTATTGCCAGTATAAGAGGCGGGAGCAACTCCGCCTCATGATGAAAACATTAATTTTAATGCCTTACCTCAATACTGAAAATCAATGTTACAAAAATAATAATTTTCTAATTAAAACCAAAATTTTTTTTAAGAAAGATTATAAAAAAATAAGGGAGGCAAAACCTCCCTGTCATCCCTTCTACATTTCAAAATTTTCTCTTAATTCGTACCTTTTACTATTAGTTATATTCTTTTCTACGTATAACTCTTCTTCTGTCGGAAGTTCCTACTTATAGGAAATTAATAGTTAAAAAATTGTTAATTACGAAAAAATTTATATACAAAAATAATACTTCTTTCATTAATAAACAACACTTTTTTAATTATTGAATAAAAAAAGCAATAGTAGAATTTACTATTGCTAAAAACAACTCTAATATTATAATATTTAATATTTAATTTTATTATAAAAGTATGAAACGAATTTTTTTTATTATTTTGAAAAAATAAATTAAAAATAAACAACCAACAACCTCCTTTTGTTGTTGGATTTTATATATATTAATAAAAAATTTATTCTTATTAAAAGATGGATGCTCCGCGACTATCACCAACCAAAACACTACGAAGCATCCTCAACAAACCAACTAACTATAAGCATTTATTATTGCTTATAGTTTATTTTTTTACCTGTAATTTATGAATTTCATATATATATGCACACTTATAACATACCTTCATGTCAAACCGCACCCCTCCACGTAACGTGCGGATTTTCAATAAGTTAAACATATATCTATTAATTCCAATATATAAGAGGAGCGGGCAACAACACTCCGCTCCAACAACCCACAACACAACTAATTAAGTATTATTTATAACTTAACTTAAAACGTTACACAAAGTAACATAACAAAATCAATAAGCTGCTGAATATCCTTCCTATCTAAGTATCAAATTACTTAAAGACAATCCAATAACAATATAATACATCAATAACAAACAAAAAGATTTTAAGCTATTTTATTAAAAAAGCACTCTTTTTTAAATGAAATTATTAAAATGTATTTATCAAAGCAAATGATTATACACCTGCCCCTCCAACCTACGGCAGGATTTTTAGTTTAGTTAATAAAATTGTTAATTAGTTATATACAAAAATAACACTTTTTTAATAAATAAACAACATTATTTTAATTAATTTTGAAATAATTTTAATTCTGTTTTATACTTTTCAACATTAAGTATTAATCTTATTGTTTTTTATGTTGTTTCTTCTGGCTCTTCATTGTCCACGTATTCCGTACCTGTATATTCTATTTCATTTGGATCTGTTAAAGAGTTTAAGAATACTTTATATGTTATCTTTGTACGTGGTCGGTTTTCTACACTTTCAACTGAATAACTTATACTTCCTTTTTTTATTATTATATGTCTTAATAAAGAAAAGTTTATATTTGTTGGCGCTTCCTGGTCGCCTAAAGGAAGGTTCTCATCAACTAATAACTGTGAACCATCAGGAACATTGCCAAGTCTTAAATCTAACATACAAAAACCATAATTAATTAATTTTTGTAATTCTAAAAGCATATTAAAACCTTGTCCATGTAATGCTGCACTTGTTGTATCTTTGTAAAAATTATTATTAGGAACGTAAACACTAAACTCAAAATTCCAGCCGTATGTTCTTTGCATACCTTTACTATCTATAACACTTTTAGGTTGAGAATTATAACTTCTTTCCAACTCTGGATATAAAATTTTTAAATCGTTTGTATAACCTGTTATAACATCACTTTCTATTATTGGATCAGAATAAAATCTTACACTTGTTATAGGAAGCATTAATATACTGCCTAAAATTTTATCTAACGTAACGCTCATTCTAATTGCCTCCCGCATTTGTTTCTATAAATGTAATTGTAGCTTCTCTTAAAAATTCTAAATTATCAACGTATGATAAATTTAATGATTCTGCATTCATTACTACATTTACATAATTTGTACCATCAAAACTTAATTTTTTTATCGGCGAAACCAAAAAACTATTTAAGTAATTAAGTTTAGAATTATTGCTTAAAACGTCCGCACCTATTGTTATATTATGTTTTCTATGATAGTATTTTATATGTTTTACTATTGTACCATCTAAGCAGGTGCTCGTATCTGAAGCAGTCTCTATTTCATTTGTATATTTTCTTAAACATTTAAATAATTCTGGCGAACTATTGTTTGCATTTGTAGATAAATATATA
>JAFRQN010000279.1 GCA_017428585.1 Bacteroidota bacterium
AAACAGAAGGACATTATCAGAAAATTAAAGCAAGAATGCCTCTTGCTGAATTAGATAAATATGCTACAGCTTTAAGATCTATGACTCAAGCAAGAGCTACTTATTCTTCAGAATTTCTTGAATATGCTGCCGTACCACCTAATGTACAAGCAGAATTAATAGAAGCATACTAGAAAGAAACAGAAGAAGAAGCTTAATATTTTTGTAATATATTTACTTAACTATATTCGAGTTTATAAGGAAAGGCATTCTTTGAATGTCTTTCTTTTATTTTGTAGTAAATATTTTTTTATGTATTAATTTATATAAATATGAATAATAATCTTATACTTGGCTTTCTATGTTCTCATGGAGGCTCAAATATGCAGGCTATTATAGATAATATAAAAAATGGGAAATTAAACGCAAAAGCTGGTGCTGTTATTTCAAACAATTCTGATGCTTTTGCATTAAAAAGGGCAGAAAAAGAAAATATTCCTGCATATCATATCAGCAACAAAACTCATGACGATGTAGATGCTGAAATTATCAATATTTTTGATAAATATAATGTTAATACAGTAATTCTGGCAGGGTATATGAAAATTGTATCAAAGAGAATTATAGAACATTATAATGGACGTGTTTTAAATATACATCCTGCTCTCTTGCCTAAATTTGGAGGAGAAGGTATGTATGGTATTAATGTACATAAAGCTGTTATACTATCAGGTGCTAAAGTTTCAGGTGCTACTATTCATTTAGTAACTCCTAATTATGATGATGGTAGAATATTAAATCAAATGGAAGTCCCTGTATATACAAGCGATACTCCTCAAATATTAGCGGATAGAGTTTTAGAAACAGAACATATATTATATTCTGATACTTTAATAAAAATAGCAAATGGTGATATAAAGATATAGTATACTTATTTTATTGTATTTATTATTATTTATTTGTAATAAATTATTATTTTTGTAGATATATTTTTAGAAACAAACAACAAGGTTTTTATTAGATTTTTATATTAAACTTAACTGTCATATATAATTTAATGAGTTTTAATAGAATGGATTATATTAATAGTATAGCATGTTATTGTTTTGTTATATTTTTATTTTTGCTGCAGCCATCAGCTGCTCAAGATAATAATATAACATCTGATGCTAATATAGTTAAGGTAGATAAAAATTCTAATAATAAACAAGATACTTTAAAAATAATCTCTCCTTCTGGTGTTGATACGACCATTACATTCTATGCGGCTGATACTGTTACTTTTAATCCTAAAAACAAAAGAATGTTATTAAAAGGAAATGCTAAAGTCGATTTTAAAACACAATCCTTAGAAGCAGCAATTATAGAAGTAGATTTTGAAAATTCTCTATTATATGCAAATTTATCTAAAGATAGTACAGGAAAAATTATTGGAGTTCCTAAGTTTAATGATAATGGAGAAGAATTTTATAGTGAACAATTAACTTATAATTTTAAAACAAAATCTGGAACTATAAAAAATGGAGAGACAAAAATGGGGGAAGGGTTTTATTTTGGAGAAAATATTCAGAAAACATCTGACAAAGAATTATATGTAACAAATGGATATTATACAACCTGTGATGCACCAGAGCCGCATTATCATTTTGGTTCTACTAAAATGAAAATGATAATGGGAGAGAAAATTTTTGTAGATCCTTTAATATTATATGTAGAAGATATTCCTATTTTTGCTATTCCTTTTGGTCTGTTTTTACCAATTAATCGTGGACGTTGTTCAGGATTAATAGTTCCATCTTTTTATTTTTCAAAAAGCAGAGGTGTTGTTTTTGAAAAATTAGGTTTTTATTGGGCAATATCAGATTATTTAGATACAAAGATAACAGCGGATATATATACTAAAGGCGGTGCATTATTAAATACTGATACTCGCTGGGCATTAAAAGATGTTATGAATGGCAGCGCTCAAATAAGTTTTGGTAAAACACGTTTTTCAATCAATGATGAGTTTTCTAAAGAATGGAAATTGGTATTAAATCATAATCATGTATTAACTCCATTTGATAATTTTAATGTTAATTTAAATTTAGCGTCTCAAGATTTTAACAGGAATACATCTACAAATATAAATACAAGAATTCAACAAAATATACATTCATCTGCAGCATATTCACATACTTTTGAAAATGGTATTTCAACATCGTTGTCTTTTCAGAATGATCAGAATATAATTACGTCGGAATATCAGGGTTCTATTCCATTAAATTTATCTATTCCTCAAATACAAATGAAGCGTATTTTTAATATACCAAATAATACTTGGTATTCTTGGATGCGTGATATAACTTTCAAATATAATGGAAATGCTTATTATAATTTTGATAAAACGCAAATTATAAATTCTTATTATGATGAACAGAATACTCTGGTTTTTGATACTAATTTTACAAATGATGCAAGGGCTTATATTTCACATACACCAACTTTGAGTATTTCTCCAAAATTGGGTTATTTTACAATTACTCCTAATATTGGATTTAGTGCTAATAATTATTTCAGGAAATTAAACAAGACTGTTAATAACGATACTAATATAATAGAAAATTTTCAAAATGGATTCTTTACAGAATATAATTATTCTTTTGGAATAGGAGTTTCTACACGTCTATATGGAATTGCAGATTCGAAACAAAAATTATTCTGGTTATTATCTCCAAGTACGTTAGGATTAAGAGCAATACGTCATACATATCAACCAAGTTTGAATTTTAATTATACGCCTGATTTTTCATTGGAAAAATATGGTTTTTATGGAAGATATACAGACTCAAAGACACGACGAGAGGTAGTTTATTCCTATTTCGAAAAAGAGGGTGGAAGTCATGCTTCTCGTTATTTACAAAAGAGATTAAGTTATTCTGATATACATAGTTTTGAAATAAAGAAGAAGGGAGAAAACGATACACTTCCTGATACAAATATAGAATTATTGAGGTTAGGATTAACAGGTTCATATAATTTTGCATCTGATTCATTGAATTTTAGTGATATATCTTTGAATTTAAGAACTCCAGCTGTAAAATTTTTAGATTTTAACAGTAATGCTATTTTTACATTATATGATGAGGAAAAAGTAGTAAACCCAGATAATAATTATTCATATTATACAAAAGTTAATAAGTTTTTAATTTCTAATAATAAGGGGATTGCAAGACTAACTAATTTTAATATGAATATATCTACATCATTTTCTTCGAATGGATTGATTGGGATAGATGAAGCTTGGTCGTTAGTTGAAAATGTTAATAAACATCATGAAAATGAAAATAGTGGGTTGGGAACTAAATTTATAAAAAGAAATTCTAATGATAGTTATGAAGCGGATCTATTTGCTGAAAATTCTTATGGTTATTCACCTATAAAAATTCCTTGGAGCATTACTATTGGATTAAACTTTAATTATAATAATACTACAGTTGATATAATAAATCGTTCATTGAATCTTAATACATCTTTGAACTTTACTATAGCTGATAGTTGGATTTTTTCTTCCTCCTTACAATATGATTTTATTAATAAGAAAATAATAACTCCTCAAATAAATCTGCGAAAAGATTTACATTGCTGGGATTTAACAGCAAGTTGGTATCCTTCTGGATATAATCAAGGTTTCTATTTGCGTTTTGGAATAAAAGCATCGCAATTAAGAGATTTGAAGATAGAAAAAAGAGATTCTCCTATATTTAGATAATATTTGTTTTATAAAAATAATTATATTGTTCTATTGCTTCATTAACAGATATAGCATCTAATCGAGCATTGATTTCCTTTGGTAATATCATTATATTTTTACTGCTTAGAGGTTTAAATTTTGTAACACTCCATGGAACATTGCATGTTAATGCTATTACAGGTATGTTAAATGCCGATGCTATATGAACACATGATGTATCTGGAGTAATAAGTAGTTTTGCTTTAGAAATTAATGCTGAAATAGTATTAAGATCTGATGGCGGAAAACATAATATATTAGTTTTTTTAGATATGTCTTGTATTGTATTATAGTGTTCAGCTGAAGATATTATTACATAATTTTCTTTATGCTTTGTTTTATTTATAAAGTCAATCCATTTATCTTTTTCCCACATTTTATTTAAATTGCTTGCTGAAAAATTTAATACTGTAAATGTTTTAATATTATTGTTCTTAATATAATTGTTTACATTTTCAATAGATTGTACTTCTAAAAATATTTCAGGTTTATATAGTTCTGGTTCTTCTTTTGTTATATAAGTTATGCAATGTCTCAAACGTTCTACAAAATGCAGTCCGATATTATCTTCACTTGATGGTATTGATATGTCAAATGATTTGTGTTTATTATCGTTAAATCCAATTTTAGATGCAGCTTTTGATAATTTAGCAATCAAGCTGCTTTCAGAAGAATAATGATCTTTAGGATCTATATAATAATCAAAATTAATACTTCTTAATTTTTTTATAAATTTTAATAGTTTTAATGGATTTTTATCAAAAATTAGTGTTTCTTTTACATTAGGATTGTTATTTACTATAAAATAATTAGATGGTCCTGCAATAAAATAAATTTCGGCATCGGGATAGGTTTTTTTTATCATTTGTATTCCTGGTGTCATTAATATCATATCACCTATTCTTCCAAGTTGAACTAAACATATTTTCATTTTAATTATCACTTATATTATTTTGGTAAGAATGATGCAAAGGACCAAATCCTTTTCCTAATTTATAATCTTTACCGCTTAACAATGCACCGTATAGATAATTATGAGATTTTAAAATAGCTTCATCTAAATTATAATTTTTACCTAACATAGTTGCTATTGCTGCGGATAAAGTACAGCCTGTTCCATGAGTATTAAGAGTGTTTATTTTTTTTGATTCTATAGATATTGCTTGTTCTTTTTTGAGATTATAATAAACATCAACTATATTTTCAGAGGTTAAATGGCCGCCTTTTACTAAAGCACATTTACAACCTAAATCCATTAATTTTAATGAAGCTTCTTCCATGTCCTTAGGAGTAGCGATTTTCTTGTTTAATAATACTTCTGCTTCGTCAAGATTAGGTGTTATAATTTCTGCAAGAGGAATCAATTTTGTTTTTAATGTTTTGATAGTATTGTCTTCTATTAGTTTATGTCCGCTTGTAGATATCATTACAGGATCAACAACTACTTTTTTTATACCATATTTTTTGATACATTCAGATACAACTTCTATTGTTTCTGAGTTATGCAGCATACCTGTTTTTAAAGCAGATATTTCCATATCTTCTGCGATAGCTTCAAATTGTTTTAGAATTATATCAGTAGGTATAGGGTGTATTGCATTAACTCCTTGTGTATTTTGTGCTGTAATAGCTGTTATAACTGATGTGCCATAACCACCCAATGCTTCTATTGTTTTTAAATCTGCTTGTATACCAGCTCCGCCTCCACTGTCAGAACCAGCTATTGTCATTATAACTGTATATTTTTTCATATATTTATTTCGATAAGTATTAATAATTATAATATTTAATTGTTATACAAATATAATAATTAAAGATTAATTGGTAATTATAATATTTTTTGAGAAAGTATTTGTTAAACAATCTATCTTTACTTGATATATGCCGTTTTGCAGCATTATATCATTAATTGTTATATTGTTTTTATATTGATCTATGTTTTTTTCAAATACTTTTTCACCTATTATATTAAACATCTCAATACTATGAATAAATGTTCCTGTATCAAATTGTATTGTAAAAGCATTGATTATAGGATTAGGATATATTAATATATTGTTTTTATTCTCTTGATCATTGTTTTCTAATAAGTTAGAAATTCCTTTTATAGGAATAGCTAATATTGTAAAAGAATGTTTTGGAAATATGTAGTTATTTGAAATAATCCATTCTTTTTCTATAGGCAAAATATTATTAGGATTTTCAACATTATTATTATCTAAAAAATGGTTGCTGCTTATTTCATATATTTTGCCTTTAGTTCCATTAGTTTCTATATCTAATAAGATGTTTGTGTTTATGCTTTCTTTTGGATGTCTATTTATAACAGAAATAAATAATGAGTCATTGGAAATTGAAGTTGTTACATCTAAATAAGGAGTAATATCAACCCAGTTATCTAATTCGTAAAGATGAAAAGTATTGCAGTTTACTTCATTTTTTATTATATAATTTCCACGATGATTACTTGCTATTGCGATAGCATAAAGAGATGGTGTTGCCCATATAACTTTTTTACCATTTTTATTTATCCCTTGTTTTATCATTCCCAATCCAATTGTTCTTGCTGCTAATTCGATTAAATGTGGATTTCTTATATATAATAAATATTCAGCTGCATTCCATAGAGCAGCTTCTATTGCATGGTTACGGCTAATAGAATCATATAGCCAATGATCGTTTTTTATTGTACCATAGCTGCTCCACCATTCAGTACTTGCTAATTTTAGTTTAGGATAATAATTTTTAATTTTTTCTTCATATTCTTTTATTTTTCTTTCTGTATATTTCCCTGAAACAACAGATAGATATGTTTTTTCATCATTATTAAAAGAATCTTGATTTATTCCACCGCATGGATGGAAGCCATAAATATCATGTTCATTGTATGCAGCAGATACTAAAGTATCAAATGTATTATTCCAACTATTGCCATCGCTTATCAATTTTAATGTTGAGTCATATTTTTTTATAGATTTGTAAAACTCTAAGTATTTATCAATATAGTTTGCCATTCCATATATGTATTGTTCATTACCTATTTCCCAGTATTTTACGTTATATGAAGCTGGATTTCCATTATTTGTACGTATGCGTCCAAAAGTTGTAGTGCTGTCTCCATTACAATATTCTATCCAATTTATAGCATCTTCTATACTATGACTAAAGTTTATTACAAAGAATGGTTCTATTTCAAAGTATTTGCAAATTTTCACAAACTCATCTATTCCCATATCCATACGTTGTAAATGTCCAGTTTGATCAAAATGAGGGGCTATGCGTTTATCGATAGGTCTTATTGCATCAGACCAAAATGTATTTTTTAAATCAGCAAATCCGCCGCCAGGATAGCGAATAATAGAAGGTTTCCATATTCTAAAAAGATCTGCATATTCTTTTCTAAGACCTAATTCATTATTTGTTGGGATTAAAGATACTTCATCTATTTCTACAGCGCCCAATCCTTTATAAGTAATAGCAAAATTAACAGAGTAGTGATTATATAATGCTGGAATTTCGAAAGAAATTTTTGTCCATTCTGAATTTGATATATCAAGTTCTTTTTCAAATACTCTTTGTAACATTAATGAATCAAAAAGAACAAGTTTAGCAGTTCCTACTGCATTTTTATTTTTTATATAAATATAAAAGTCATGTGATATAGAATCGTTTATATATATTTTTTGATATATACCGCTTTCTACATTTCCATCGCCTGATATTTCTATACTGTATTTCCCATACTCATTATATCCGCCGTCTATATATTTGACAAAATCAGTATGCTTATTTGTATCATACCAATAATTCCAATATTTGTGTTGATTAGATCCTAATGGTATATAATCAAAACCTCTATCGCATATTTCTTGAGCCCACATTCCACCATATCCATTAGAATAATTTAATAGAAATTCTATAAAACCTCCATTGGTATATTTTGAAATTTGCTCGGTATGTGTTAGATTATTGAATATTTTTATTTCAGCAAATTCTTCACAGTATAGATATATATTAGCTGTAATAAAAATTATTAGAAAAATAATTTTTTTATTCATAAAATGTATATAAAAAAAACATAAGATTAATCTTATGTTTTTTTTATTAATTTGTTATAATAATTTCAAATTATCTGTTTTTATCTAAAATAACATCTAAAAGTCTTCTGCATTCATTTTTTAATTCTTTTTCTTCTGCATTGGACATAATAAAATAGTCAAAATCTAATTTAGCATTATTATAGTTTTTTAATTGGTAGTATGAAATACCGCGTCCATAATAAGCTAATAAATTTTTTGGATTAACTTCTAAAGCAGAACTAAAATCATTAACAGCTTCTTTATAATTTTCTTGAATATAATATGCAATACCACGACTATAATAAGCTCTATCTGATTGGTTAATACCCAATGCTTTTGTTAAATTATCAATACTTTTATTTATTTGTCCTGATTGTAATGCAGCTAATCCTAATCCTAAATATGCATCAAAATAATCACTCTTTAATTTAATTGCATTATTGAAATCATTAATAGCTTTATTGTTTTCATCTAAATAAAAATATGCCATTCCACGACCATAAAAAGCTGGAGCATATTGATCGTAACTACTTATTATATTAGAATAAATATCAATAGCTTTCTGATAGTCAGCAGAATTTAATGCATCTATTGCCATAGATATATTATTTTGCTGGTTATTAGAAATTCCTTTTAGAGGAATTAGAATAAAACAAATAATTAATGAAATAATTATTCTTTTCATAAGTACAGTTTATAGTTATTAATTTCTAAAAATTGTATCATTTCTATCAGGACTTGTTGATACAAATGAAACTTTTACATTAGTAAAATCTTCAATAAATTTTATATAATTTTGTGCTTCTATTGGTAATTCTTCAAAAGTACGGATTCCTGTTGTATCTTTTTTCCAACCTGGTAAAGATGTATATTCAACTTCTATTTTGTCAATTTCTTCTGAACGAATAGGGAATTGATCCGTAGCTGTTCCATTTGTAATATATTTAGTAGCAACTTTTATTTCATTAAAATCATTAAGTACATCAAGTTTTGTTAAAGCTATATCTGTAATTCCATTAATCATAAGTGAATATTTTAAAGCAACTAAATCTAACCATCCACAACGACGAGGTCTGCCTGTTGTAGAACCAAATTCATTGCCTTTTTGTGCCATTAATTGTCCAAATTCATTTTTTTGTTCAGTAGGGAATGGACCATTACCAACACGAGTACAGTATGCTTTGGTAATACCAATAATTTGGGTTATCTTTGTAGGAGGAATGCTTGTTCCTGTACATACGCCGCCTGATGTTGTATTTGAGCTTGTAACAAAAGGATAAGTTCCAAAATCAATATCAAGCAAAGCACCTTGAGCACCCTCTATCATGATATTTTTATTATCATTAATAGCTTGATTAAGGAAATAAGCTGTATCTGCAATATATGGTTTAAGTGTTTTGCAAGCATTAATAAAGTTTTCTATTGCTGCTTCATCGATGCTATTTGTAATTCCGTATACTGCTGATAATATTTTATTTTTTTCTTCTAAATTCTTATTTATTTTTTCTCTTAATGAATTTTCATTTAAAATATCAAAAACTTTTATACCAACACGAGCAACTTTATCAGTATAAGCTGGACCAATACCACGTCCAGTTGTACCAATTACAGTAGACTTAACTGCACTTTCTTTTGCTTTATCCATAGCTATATGGTAAGGTAAAATCAAATGTGCATTTTGACTGATGATTAATCGATTAGCAACAGAAATATTATTATCATTTAACATCTTTATTTCATCGAGCAATGCAATAGGATCTATTACAACGCCATTACCGATAACACAGATTGTATTATCTTGTAATATTCCTGAAGGTATTAAATGTAATACAGTTTTCTTTCCATTGTACATAATTGTATGACCAGCATTTGCACCTCCTTGACATCTTGCAACGATATTATAATCTTTACATAACAAGTC
>JAFRQN010000280.1 GCA_017428585.1 Bacteroidota bacterium
AATTGTAGCTAAAGCAGTGATGGCAATTACAGGAATAGTCCTTGTAGGTTTTTTATTTGCCCATGCTATAGGTAATTTACAGTTTATGCTTGGTCCTGATGCATATAATTCTTATGCAGCAATGCTTCAAGGAAATAAACTAATACTTTGGATTTTGCGTTCCATTCTAATACTATGTGTTATATTTCACATAATATCAGCAATTTATTTGCGTTTCTATAACAACGCTGCTAAACCAGAAAAATATCAAGTAAAAAATTATCTTAAAGCAAAAGCAACTTCAAGAACAATGCTTTGGACTGGATTGCTTTTACTCAGTGGACTTACATATCATTTACTACATTTTACTACTGGTGATATAGATTTTACTAATAGTTATGATAGTTATGAGGTTGTTCCAACAGGTGAATTTGCTATAGGATTACCAAAAGATGGTGCTTGTTGTGGACAAAAAGAAAATGCCTGCTGTGAACAAAAAGAAGCATGTTGCAATTCAGAAAAAGAAAAACAACATGAATGCTGTTCAGACTGCAATATGTCAGACGATTTAAAACCTATTGTAAAAGAACGTCATGACGTTTATAGAATGGTTGCTTCTGAATTTAGTAATCCATTAGTTGCATTATCTTACATTCTTTTTGTTTTACTTGTAGGGTTTCATTTGAATCATGCAATTCAAAGTGCTTTCCATACATTGGGTGCACAAGGACCAAAATTAACCCCTTGCTTACGAAAATTAAGCGTTATTCTTTCAATAATACTAGTATTTTTATTCATTTCATTGCCAATATCAGTAATGTGTGGCTTGGTAGTAGGAGGTTGTTGTTAATATGTTAAAATTAGATAGTAAAATTCCTTCTGGTCCATTAAAAGATAAGTGGGATAAACATAAATTTGAAATGAAGCTCGTTAATGTAGCGAACAAACGAAAATTTAAAATTCTTGTTATTGGCACAGGTTTAGCTGGAGCTTCTGCTGCTGCATCATTTGCAGATTTAGGTTATCAAGTAGAATCTTTTGCATTCAATGATTCTGCAAGACGAGCACATAGTATTGCTGCACAGGGTGGTATAAACGCTGCTAAATGTTATCAAAATGATGGTGATAGTATTTGGAGATTGTTTTATGATACAATAAAAGGCGGCGACTTTAGATCAAGAGAAGCTAATGTATATAGACTTGCACAAGTTAGTGTAAATATTATAGATCAATGTGTTGCTCAAGGTGTTCCTTTCGCACGTGATTATGGTGGAATGTTAGCAAATCGTTCTTTTGGAGGCGCTCAAGTAGCAAGAACATTTTATGCCAGAGGACAAACGGGACAACAACTTTTGTTAGGTGCATATCAAGCATTAATGCGTCAAGTACATCAAAATAAAGTAAAACTACATACAAGAGTAGAAGTACAAGATATTGTTATTATTGATGGTTATTGTCGTGGTGTTGTAACAAGAGATTTAGTTACAGGAAAAATAGAATCACATTGGGGGGATGCTGTTTGTTTAGCTACTGGTGGTTATGGTAATGTATTCTACTTATCAACAAATGCACTTGCTTGTAATGTAACAGCTGCATTTAAGGCTTATAAAAAAGGTGCTGGCTTTGCAAATCCTTGCTTTACTCAAATACATCCTACTGCAATTCCTCAAAGTGGTGATCATCAATCAAAATTAACATTGATGTCTGAATCTTTAAGAAATGATGGTAGAATTTGGGTTCCTATAAAAGCTCATGATACAAGAAAACCAAGTGATATTCCTGAAAATGAAAGAGATTATTATTTGGAAAGAAAATATCCAAGCTTTGGTAACTTATCTCCACGAGATATTTCTTCAAGAGCAGCTAAACAAGTTTGCGATGAAGGACGTGGCGTAAGTGCTACAGGTCGTGGTGTTTATCTTGATTTTGCAGATGCAATAAAAAGATTAGGAAAGGATGTTGTCGCAGATAGATATGGTAATTTATTTGAAATGTACGAACGTATTACAGGCGATAATCCTTATGAAACACCAATGAAAATTTATCCAGCTTCTCATTATACAATGGGCGGTTTATGGGTAGATTATAACTTAATGAGTACTATTCCTGGATTACACGTACTTGGTGAAGCTAATTTCTCTGATCATGGTGCAAACAGATTAGGTGCGAGTGCACTTATGCAAGGCTTAGCAGATGGTTACTTTATTATTCCTTATACTATTGGTAATTTCTTAGCAACAAACAAACTTCCAAAAGTTGATACAGATCATCCTGAATTCAAAAAAGCAGAAGAAGATGTAAAAGAAAGAATTAATAAATTACTAAGTATTAAGGGAAGAAAGACTCCAACTCAATTCCATAAAGAACTTGGAAAGGTTATGTGGGAAAATTGTGGTATGGGACGTAATGCAAAAGGATTAAAAGAAACATTAGAAAAAATTCCTCAAATTAGAGAAGAATTCTGGGAAAATGTAAATGTTATAGGTGAATCTAATGATGTTAACCTTTCATTAGAAAAAGCCTGCCGTGTGGCAGATTTCTTAGAGTTTGCAGAAGTCTTAGTATGGGATGCTTTAGAACGTGAAGAATCATGTGGCTGCCATTTCCGTGAAGAATATCAAACGGAAGATAATGAAGCAAAACGTAATGATGAGAAATTTGCTCATGTTGCAGTATGGGAATATAAAGGTTATGGAAATAAACCAGAACGTAATATAGAACCACTAGTATTTGAAAATGTTGAATTAGCAGTAAGGAGTTATAAATAATGAAATTAACACTTCATATCTGGAGACAAAAAGATAAAAATGAAAAAGGCAGACTAGAAACTTATGTTAGAGATAATGTATGTGAAGATATGTCTTTTTTAGAAATGCTTGATGAGTTAAACGAAGATTTACTAAAAGAAGGTAAAGAACCTGTTGCATTTGACCATGATTGTCGTGAAGGTATTTGCGGTGCATGTTCATTAGCCATAAATGGAATTCCACATGGTCCTATTGCTGCAACTACAACTTGTCAACTACATATGCGTAAATTCAAAGATGGTGAAGAAATTTATATAGAACCATTTAGAGCAAGAGCATTTCCTATTATACGCGATTTAATGACTGATAGATCAGCATTAGATAGAATTATTCAAGCAGGTGGATATGTTTCTGTAAATACTGGTAGTGCACAAGATGCAAATTCAATTCCTATTTCAAAAGAAAATGCTGATATTGCAATGGATGCAGCAGCATGTATAGGTTGTGGAGCTTGTGTGGCATCTTGTCCTAATGGAGCTGCTATGTTATTTACAGCAGCAAAAATCGTTCAATTTGTAAAATTACCACAAGGTCAGCCAGAACGTAAAAAACGTGCATTAGCAATGGTTAGTGCTATGGAAGAAAATGGATTTGGTGCTTGTAGAAATTATTATGAATGTGAAGCAGTTTGTCCAAAACAAATACCTGCTCGATTCATTTCAAAGATGAACGCTGAATATCTAAAAGCAAAAATAAAAGATTGTCTATAATCTATAATAAAATAATAAAAAAGAGGTGGTCGCCACCTCTTTTTTTTATTTAAATTTAGCAAAGTAATTTATTTATAAAATAATTTTGAATTATTACGTAAAAATAT
Organism: Bacteroidota bacterium; assembly: GCA_017428585.1. Classification (GTDB taxonomy): domain Bacteria; phylum Bacteroidota; class Ignavibacteria; order Kapaibacteriales; family UBA2268; genus JAAYTD01. The sequence continues at coordinate 3,604 of JAFRQN010000280.1, forward strand.
TTACATTTGTAAAAATATAAATGGATTTTTTAATGAGTGACAATAGAAATTTTTTAAATTTACCAAACAATGAAATAGAAAAATACATAAAAATATATAAAAAAACAATTAGAACACATAATAAAAACAATAAAATAAAACAATTACAATATAACATACAATCTTCTAATAAACAGACTAATATTCCTAATCCTAAAACAACTCAATATTTAATAACATATTGTATTGAAAATGAACAATATGATAATGCATTAATTTTTTGTGAACTCTGGTGCGATTATTTTCCTAATTCAATAGAAGCAAAAAATACACTATGCACTATTTTGAATATACTTTACCGATTTAATGAAGTATTAAATATAACATCTAAAATTTTAAAAACACATCCTGATAACATAGAAACTATTTTAAATAGAGCAATAGCTACAGAACAAATAGGAGAACCTCTAAAAGCAGTAGAATTATTACAATATGCATTGGAGATTGATAATACAAATATTAGAATAATTTATATGCTTGCAACTCTTTATAAATACATGAATAATTTCAATGAAGCTATAAAATATTATAATATATATTTAGAAATAATAAAAAAAAGAAAAGATATAGAGCTAATAACAATAGAAACAATTTATCATGAAATAGCCAATTGTTATATACATTTAACCAAATATGATAAAGCTATAGATATATATAACAAATTATTGGAAGAGACACCATATAATAAAGAATTATGGTACTTTTTAGCAAATTTATATATACTAAAAGGACAAATATATAAGGCTAAAGAATATCTTGAATTCGTTTTATCAATAGATAATAATTCAGAAACTGCAATAACAATACTTGCTGAAATATATTCAAAACTACATGACTATGGAAATAGTTTATATTATTATAATAAATTGTTAGATAT
>JAFRQN010000281.1 GCA_017428585.1 Bacteroidota bacterium
AATATACGCATACTTTTTTAGTTTGTTTCTAAACTATAAAAGTATTTCATTTATATTTATAATATTTATATTAATGCAAAATATTGTGTCTGCTGCACCTGTTGCAAAAATAGGATCAGTAGAATTTCCTAATGAAAAAAGAATTTATTATGGTCCGCTTTTAGATAATCAATCAAGAAGTTTAAAATTTTACTTAACTAACCTTGTTCCTTCTAATCCATTAATAATGGATAATAAAGCTCCTACGTTTATTAATACTAATAGTCCTAATTCTTCTGGCAATGATTTTTTTAGTTTTAAGGTTAGTAATCCAACTACATTTCCTATTTTGCTAAATAATCATAAACCAACTGATACCCTAACTATTGATTTTACAACAGAAATACAAACTGAATTTGGAAGAAAAGAAATCATGCTGATATTAGGATTAACTACAATGACTGACACAATAAATACTGTTATATGTGATACATTCTATTTAATAGGGAAAAAAACAAAATTAGCTATTGATGGATATGATGATATTTTAACATTTGATTCTGTTTTTATAGATCAAAATACTCCTATTTCATTAGAATGGAAAGTAAAAAATACAACAAATAGTGAATTAGAAGCATTTCAACAGAATTATCAATTAGTATCGCAATATTTAGGAAATGAAGAATTTAATGTAGAAAACAAACAATTCCCTATTAAATTTAATCCTGGCAGCATAGACGTTTATAATTCATGGATATGTTCTTATCTGCCAAAAGACATTTTGCCTGATACTGCATTGGTTTCATTGCTGTTCTATCCAGATAACTCAAATAAAAATATTGTAGATACTGCTAAAGTAATGTTATGTGGAACAGGTGTAAAACATGAATTAAAAATTGTACAAGCTGACTGTGATTATATAAACGCCATACCAGATACAATTGATTTTGGATATGTACAAGTAAACAGCCGTAAAAGTGTAAATGTTAAATTACAAAATTGCGGCAATATAAATTATGGTATTAAATCTCAATATATATCAGAAGTATTTTCTGAATCTCCAGTAAAGTATTTTGAAATTAGTAAAGATTTTTTATCTGACAAAGAAAAAGATGAACTACTAACAATTAATGATACAGCATCTTTTACAATAGATTTTATTCCTGATAAAAAAGGAACTTTTTTAGCTAAATATACAATAAATAATAATTTTCAAGACCGTAAAATAAGGTCGTCTACGATCAATAATTATCAAAAAACAATAATTTTAAAAGGCATTGGTGTTTCATCTGAATTAAAATGTTCTAATGATACAATTAATTTTGGAAACTTAAGTTATTCTAATTCAGAGAATTGCCCTTCAACAAAAGATACAATAATAACAATTTATAATATTGGTAATTCAACATTATTAATTAATAATATTTATTCTGATAATAAATTATTTTCAGTTGATAAAACTTCTTTTGAAATTTTGCCAAATGAATCAGCAGATTTAAAAGTTACATTTAATGCAGTTTATCCGGCACAACAATCATCTGCTAATTTATCTTTCGAAACAAATGAGACTAAAAATTCAACAGAACAAATTGTATTAATTGGGAACAGTATTCCTCCTATTGAAGCAAAACTATCGATTCCAACAGATTTAAAATGCAAACCAGGATTGTTATTAACAGTACCGCTTCTTTTAACCAATGAATTAGGAAATATAAACCAATATATACAAACATTTGATATAGTTTTATCCTATAATCCAACTTTATTAGAGTTTGTCAATATAACAAAATTAGGTACAGCAAGTGAGAGCTGCAATATTAATTATTCAATGCTTTCTGAACAAGATATAGAATTAAAATCATACGATATATATAATAATTTTACTAATTTAGATACTTTATTATTTATTACATTCAAAACATTTTTAGGAAATCATGTTAATACAGAAATTGCAATTAAAAATGCAAAAATTGGAAATATGAACTGCGATGATTTTATAAAACTTAATATAGAAAATGGCAAGTATTCTATAGATTCTATTTGTGGATTGCAGTATAAAATTCAACAAAATTTAGATGAATACATTTTCAAAATTGAAAATCAAACAAATAATACAATAGAAGTAAAATTCAAATTACCATATAATATTCAATCTCAATTAAAGGTTACAGATTTATTTGGAAAAGAGATTTTTATAGAAAACTATAATGAATCAACAAATAATACAATAACAAAAAATATTTCAACGCAAAATTTAAATTCAGGTATCTACTTTATAAATCTAACATCTGGATTATATAATAAAACGATTCCAGTAATTATACAGAAATAAATTAAAAATAAAACTAAAATATAAATTATGGATATTCAAAATAATAAAGTTACAGCTTATATAAAGAAATATAAAACAAAAGCAGCAATAATATCTTTTTCAGTATTATTCTTGCTCTATTTTTTATTCTATCATCATGGAATAATAAAAAGAATTTCAGTTGAAAAAGAATTAAAAATGACTTATACTGAACTTGAAGCCAATAAAAAAACTACAGATTCATTAAAAAGAATTATATTTAAATTAAAAACTGATTCTTTAGAAATGGAACGTATAGCTCGTGAAAATTATGGTATGATAAAACCACAGGAAGAAGTATATTATATTAAACATAAAAAAGACACAACAACAAAAAAATAAAATTATATTTATTTGTTTTTATATCATAATTTTTTATTTTTGTTTACATAACGATTATAATTTTTTATCCATTAAATATATTAAGGAATATAGAAATGACTTTAATTATTGCATTGATAATTTTTGCTTTAATTGTTGCTTTTTCAACGATTAAATTAGTTAATCAAGCTTCTGTTAAAATTATAGAAAGACTTGGTAAATTTCATAAAGTTGCTGAATCAGGTCTTAATATTATTGTACCTTTTATTGATAAAGTACGAAGTACTTTAGATTTAAGAGAACAATTAATAGACATTGATCCTCAATCTGTAATTACAAGAGATAATGTAACTATGCAGGTTGACTGTGTAGTTTATTGGCAAATTATAGATCCAATTAAATGTGTTTATGAAATATTTAATGTAAGAGTAGGTATTCAACAATTAACTATTAGTACAATACGTGCCGTCATTGGTGAGATGGATTTAGATCATACTTTATCAAGCCGTGAGACAATAAACAACAAATTACGTTCAGCTTTAGATGCAGCTACTGATAAATGGGGTGTTAAAGTAATTCGTGTAGAAGTAAGAAATATCATTCCTCCAGAAGATATTAGAGTTACTATGGAAAAACAAATGACTGCTGAAAGAAATCGTAGAGCTGCTATTCTTACTGCTGAAGGTGAAAAACAATCTGCTATCCTTGAAGCAGAAGGTGTTAAACAATCTGCAATCATCTCTGCTGAAGGTGAAAAGGAAAAGAATATTCTTGAAGCTGAAGGTATTGCAACAGCTAAATTAAAAATAGCTGAAGCTGAAGCAAAAGCATTACAAGTACTTACTGATGCATTAGAAAAAACAAAAGCAGATCCTGCAAATTATTTAATAGCAATTAAATATATTGAAGCCTTAAAAGATATTTCTGATAATCCAAACAAAATGGTATTTATGCCATACGAGGCTACAGGAGTGTTGAGTTCAATAGGCACATTAAAAGAATTATTTGAACAAAAATAATATGTAATAAAATATATGAATAAAGAAATTAAATTTAAATTTCACTTATATAATTTTATTACTATAATATTTACTATTTTTTATTTCAGCAGCATATCTTATGCTGCTGAAATAGAATTAAAAGATCATATTTTATTTTATAATATCTCAATTGACACATCTACCTCCCCATCAATTTCCATAAAATGGAAAACAACTGATGATACAAAAAATATTCGAATTGCAAAAAAAAGAAAAACAGATGACAGTTTTGGCAATTATCAAGCATTTATTACAGACAAAACAATAAATGAATGGAAAGATTCTAATATTGTAAAAGGTATTGAATATGAATACTCTTTAGAACAATTTAAGGATAGTTGTTCTGCTTATGCTTTTTTCAGCGCTGGAATAGATATTCCACTTATTGAATATAGAGG
>JAFRQN010000282.1 GCA_017428585.1 Bacteroidota bacterium
AAAAGTTGGCGATGAAGTAAAAGCTGGTCAAGTTGTAGTAGTTCTCGAAGCTATGAAAATGAAAACTAATATTTCTTCAACTCGTGATGGTAAAATAGCTTCTGTTAATATCTCTGTTAATGATTCTGTTGAATCTGGACAAGTTTTATTAACTTATGCATAGGAGAATAGTGAAACAATGTTTGAAGCACTTTCTCAAATTATCTCATCAATGGGTTTCAGCAGTTTACAATGGCAGCAAATTGTAATGATGCTTGTATCTGTTTTGCTTTTGTATTTAGCAATAGCAAAGGGATTTGAGCCTCTCTTATTAATTCCTATTGGATTTGGCTGTTTTTTAGCAAACCTTCCAAATAGCGGTTTGCTAAGTCCTGCAACATCTGAAACTATTGGTGGATTATTTTATTATATATCATACGGTCTAAAATTAGAGCTGTTTCCGCCGCTAATCTTTCTGGGGATTGGCGCGATGACGGATTTTGGACCGTTATTAGCTAATCCACGAACATTTTTGCTTGGTGCAGCTGCACAATTTGGTGTATATGCAGCATTTTTCTTAGCTTTCTTCTTTGGATTTAGCTTGCCAGAAGCAGCTTCTATAGGAATAATTGGCGGAGCAGATGGTCCAACAGCTATATTTTTAACAAATAAATTAGCACCTCATCTGCTTGGCGCAATCGCTGTTGCAGCTTATTCCTATATGGCGCTTATACCGCTTATACAGCCGCCTATAATGAAGTTGATTACAACTGACAAAGAACGAAAAACTGTAATGCCGCCGCCTGCTAAAGTTTCTAAGTGGGTGAAGATAGCTTTCCCTTTAATCGTTACTTTGCTTGCTGTTTTAATAGTACCGCCATCTGCACCGCTTATTGCCATGCTCATGGGTGGTAATTTATTAAAAGAATGCGGAGTAACTGAAAGATTATCTAAAATGGCTCAAAATGAATTATGTAATATTGTTACATTATTCCTTGGCATGTCTGTTGGTATGAAGATGAGTGCAGAAGCTTTTTTAACAATTGAAACTATTAAAATTGTTATCCTCGGTGTACTTGCTTTTGCATTCTCTACTGCCGGAGGTCTGCTTCTTGCAAAACTTTTGTACTATATTACAAAAGGCAAAATTAATCCATTAATTGGATCTGCTGGTGTATCAGCTTTTCCTATGGCTGCTCGTGTTGCTCATGATGTAGGATTAAAATATAATCCTAATAATTATTTGTTAATGCACGCTATGGGACCTAACGTGGCTGGCGTACTTGGCAGCGCTATTGCTGCAGGAGCTTTATTAGCTTTCTTAGGCTAAATATAGTATAATTAATTATAAACAAAAAAAGAAGGATATTAAAAATATCCTTCTTTTTTTTATAAATTAATATAATAATTAATTATCACCAGTAAATGTACATGGATAAGTTACTTGGAATGTACCTTCTGGACAAGATGATTTATTTGGATAACCAGAACATTCTCCAGATGTAATTCCTGTTCTTCGTTCTGTTAAATTTGTATTGCCATTATCATCTACACACAAAGTTAACTCATATATATTACAATAATCTGGTGTACAATCAATTGGAGTTATAATAATTATAGCATCACGTTCAGTCATAATTGGCTGTAATTTATATTCCTGTTCTATTATACCAGAATTTATTTCTGTTTGTATATAAGTATTTAATTCTGATAAATCTGTAGAGTTTAATTCCTCTATTTTAATATCGTTTGTATCTACGCCATACCAATTTGCAAATGCTTCTACTGGTGGGTGTGCTATTGAAGTAATATTATCATATTCATCTAACGTTATAGCGTCTGCTGGTCTTTGTATTCTGCACATACCTTGACAAGCTCCATTTCTCATTATAGCTGGAACAGGTCGTGTATTTAAATCATTTGGATCAGGATTACATAATGCATAAGGAATATCTAAATCCTTGCGAAAATAGTCAAATCCACTTACTAATATTTTTTTAAATATATTATCCAGTATTTCATTATTTCTTATCGCAACTTCATCTGCACTGCCTTTAAATAAATCCAATGCTTCCCTGCATGGATATATCCAACCTTTTGAATCAATCCATACTTTATAACTAAAATCAATTACATAAGACAATATCTGATATTGGACTAAAATCGGATCATCTTTACATTGTCTCCATTTATAAAGTACTTGTATTGGACAGTTTATTGATGATACCCATTGATTACGTGGTGCGCTTGGTATATCAAACCATTCGATAGCAGTATGCCATTCTCCCCAATTGGAACAATATGCTGTATCTATATATTCATCACATACAGATATTGGCTGTGCTTTTGTTGAGGAAATACTGAATATAAATATCACAAGAAAAAATATATAACGAGTATATGCTTTCATAATTATTCCCATTTAATATTCGTATAAAATTATTTTACTATTAAAAAGTTAAATGTTCGTGATATACCATCTATATTAAGCACTATTGTATATATATTTGGCAAAAAACTTGAAACATCTATTTTTATTTTTTGTGTGTCTTCGTAATTAGAACTAATCATCAACTTGCCGTTTAAATCATAAATACTTATTTGTATTGAAGAATATAATTGCGGCATTTCAATCATAATGTCATTCTTTGCTGGATTAGGATAAATATCCACATTAAATAAATCCTGAGCTGATATTCGAGAATTATTCATAGGAATCCAGTTAGAAGCGTAATCTAAAGAATAATATGTATCACCCTTATAATCTTTTAAGATTATATAATCAGATGATTCTGTATCAATACGTTTATCAGGATACCATTTAGAATCATATTCTATAAAATTAGATATATCATTCTTTATTACTGCAGGCTTAAATCGAAAATCGCCCTCTGTATCCTGTGCAAGCACATCATAATTATTAGTAATTAAAAGGAATAAAAATAAAATTCCACTAATGTATTTCATATAAGCCTCCCTTAATTTTTTATTATTTTTTTTACTGTTATTTTACCATCATGCAGTATATTAAGATAATATACACCTGGCAATAATTTTTCTATATCAATTGTTTTTGTAAATACGCCTGCTTCAGCAAAGCTATTGTATTCCTCTGTTACCTGTTCACCCAACAAATCTGTTATTGTTATTGATAATGGACCAGATGTCTTCAAATTGTAATCAACTGTAAACGATGAAGAAATTGGATTTGGAGCTACTATAATATCAGAATATTGATTAGGTTCCAAAACAGAACTATTATTCTCAAATTTCAATACTATATAATTATAATTATAATATCTATAATCATAGGATTCAAAATCTGGATTACCAAATGTATGAATTAGGCTTATATAATAAGTGTTTGGTTCTTTACCAAAAATAACTTGAGCTTCACCGCTGCCTATGTAAACAGGAGGAACTTTATACTGCCCAATTACATTTCCAATTTCATCTGTTTCTACTAAATAAACTGTATGATAAGTTGAATCGGACATAGAATACTCAGCACTATCATCTACTTTTTCCAATCTTGTACCAATAAATGTAAATCTTCCATCTTTATATAAAACTTGAGTGGTAGTTTGGCATTCTGGAAACACATCACATATATCAAAATAAAGAGTTCTAACACTATCTCCATTAGATGTGTATTCCTCTAAAAGAATGCCCGTATTAGAACCAACAGATATAAAATAACCGCCAGTATCGGGATTTTTTATTATTTCCATTGGAGTTGCTAGTATTCCTGCATCCATATAACCTATTCGATCATCTCTTATACGCTTACGTTCCATAATTAAATTTAAATCTGAATCATATAAACGATGCAATACAGTTCTATAACTATATTGTACTGTAGAATCTATTAGAAAACTAAAATACCATATTACATAATTACCATTGTCTAACTTTTCTGCTTTTAAGGTTGTCTTTATTGAATTCTTTAGATAGAAATCAGGAATGCTATCCATTATATTTATATTTACAATTTGATTTATATAATTAAG